>JBGOTY010000096.1:0-10397 GCA_041476745.1 Verrucomicrobiia bacterium
AATGGCCATGCCGAACTTGCTGACTTGAAGAAACTCGAAGAGCTGAGCATCGTGGTCAAGGACGCCAGCCTGTGCGGCCTGGGCCAGACGGCTCCCAATCCCGTGCTTACCACGCTGCGCTATTTCCGCAAGGAATACGAGGAGCATATCTGCGAGCACCGGTGCACGGCGGGCGTGTGCCAGAATCTGTTCCTGTCGCCGTGCGAAAACTCCTGCCCGTTGCACATGAACATCCCCGGCTTCCTGCAACTGCTCAAGGAGGACCGCCTCGACGACGCGTTCGAGTTGGTGATCCTGGATAACCCGCTGCCCGCATCCACGGGCCGCGTCTGCCAGCATCCATGCGAGAACCGCTGCCGGCGCAAGACGGTGGATTCCGCCGTCAACATGCGCGAAGTGCATCGCTACATCGCCGACACGATCTTCGAGAAAACCACCGCCGAGAAGATTGTTAATCGATTCAGCAAACGGAAGATGGCTGCCACTGGCAAACGGGTCGGCATTGTCGGCTCCGGCCCGGCAGGCCTCAGCGCGGCCTTCTACCTCGCGCTGCTAGGCCACAGCGTCACGGTGTACGAATCCGCCGAAGAACCCGGCGGCATGCTGCGGTATGCGCTGCCGGATTACCGGTTGCCCACCGAAACGCTGGAATGCGAACTGGCGTTGATCCGCGGCGTGGGCGTCGAATTCGTCTGCAACACGGCGCTCGGTCGCGACATCACTCTGGAGAAGTTATCGAACGACAATGATGCCGTCTTCCTCGCCATCGGCACCTGGGAAGAACAGGATCTCGGCGTTCCCGGTGGCGAATTGAAGGGCGTGTATCCGGCGCTCGATTTCCTCAACCGGGTTTCCCACGGTGCGAAGATTGAGTTGGGTAACAAAGTCGCTGTGATCGGGGGCGGCAACGCTGCGATCGATTCGGCCCGCACTGCGCTACGGCTCGGCGCGGATGTGACCATCGTGTATCGCCGTTCCAAGGAAGATATGCCGGCCATTGCCCAGGAGACCGAAGAGGCTCTTGAAGAAGGCGCGAAACTGGTCGTCCTTGCTGCACCGGTCCAGGTGCTCGGCGAAAACGGCCACGTGACAGGCCTGGAAGTCGCCAAAACCATCCTCGGGAAATTCGATTCCCGTGGCCGTCGCACGCCGATCACGACGAACGAGAAGTACGTCATCCCCTGCGACACGATCATCGAAGCCATCGGCGAGAAGGTCGAGGGCGCCGTGGCCCAGAAGCTCGGCTTGCCACTCAACAAATCCGGCACGATCCAAGTAGATCCCTGGACGTTGCAGACCAGCAACCCGAAGGTGTACGCGGGCGGCGACGCGGTAACTGGCGCTGCCAATGTCACCACCGCGATGGGCTTCGGTAAGAAAGCGGCGGCTATCATCGACCGACAGTTGGTCGGCGTGGACCGGTTCCGGCAATTGTGGCCGCGTCCCCAGTACAACAACACGGTGCCGCAGCACACCGCGGAAAGCCCGCGCAATCTCGGCAAGCTCGTTCCCAGCGAAGTGCGGCGGAGCAGTTGGCGCGAAGTCTCCCACACCCTCAGCGCCTGGGAAGCCAAGACCGAAGCGATGCGGTGCCTGCGTTGTGACATCAAGGCGCATCCCGAGGGTGAGAACGGGGCCCATTCCGATCAACACAACCTGCAGCTAGCGGTGAAAGCATGATCGCGCCCAAGCAAATCTCAGTCACGATCAACGGCAAACGCTGTGTTGGCCAGGAGGGCGAGACAATTCTCCAGGTCGCCCAGGCCAACGAGATCTACATCCCCACCCTTTGTTATCTGAAACATCTCTCTCCATGGGGCGGGTGCCGCCTCTGCATCGTCGAAATCGCCGGCAGCCCGAAGGTCGTGCCGTCCTGCTCGACGCCCGCCACTGACGGCTCCGCGGTGATCGCCACCAGCCCGCGGTTGCATCAACTTCGCCGGAACACGCTGGAACTGCTGTTCAGTGAGCGCAACCATATCTGCCCGATCTGCTCGATGAACAAGGGCGATTGCGGCCTGCAGCACCAGGGTTATGTGCACGGCATCGACGCGATCCGTTATCCGTACCTGTATCCATCGCTACCCGTGGACACGAGCGGGAAATATTTCGCGCTCGACCACAACCGCTGCATCCTCTGCACGCGGTGCGTCCGGGCTTGCGAGGAATTGGAAGGGGTTCACACGCTCGATGTTTCGCATCGCGGCATTCACAACCGCGTGGTCGTCGATCTCGGCGCCACGTTCGGCACGTCGGATACTTGCACCAGTTGCGGGTCGTGCGTGGCGTCCTGCCCGACCGGTGCGCTGTTTGACAAGGCCTCGGCGTTCCGCGGTAAACTGAATTCGTCGCAGATCGTGCCGACGACCTGCTTGGAATGCCCGGTCGGCTGCAGTTTGGAAGTGTACACCCGTGAGAACCGCATCGTGAACGTGTTCGGCGACCTCGAATCGCCGATCAATCGTGGTCACCTCTGTGTCCGCGGTCGCTACGAGACCTGGGCCGAACCCCGCGAACGCATCTTGAAACCACTCGTGCAACGGAACGGGACACTCGAGCCCGCCAGCTGGGACGAAGCGCTCAACGTCATTGCGGGCACCACCAGGAGATTCCCGCCGGAACAAAGGGCCTTGCTGGTGTCTCCTCGCCTGACCAACGAAACGGCAAAGACAGTGAAACGGCTGGCGGCAAAGTTCGGTCGGGTCGGCGCCTTTGTCGCCCAGAACGAAGCGGCATTATGCCGGGTCAATGGCGGTCCGGCCGTGGCCGCCTCGGCGCTGGATCAATTGCAGAATGCCGACACCATCATCGTTCTCGGCGCGCGGCCCAGCCACGACAATGGCGTTGTCGCCGCCAGAATTCGCACGGCCGTGCGCCGAAGCGGGGCGAAACTACTGATCTTCCACGCGCGCAAGAGCGACCTGGATCGTTACGCCGACATTTCCGCCAACGTCGTCAGCTTGGAACGCGCCTTTTGGAAACAGGTGGCGAACGTGCTGCAGGGGGCGCAACGGCCGGTGCTGGTGTACGGGCCCAATGCAATGACTTCCATCGGAATCACGGTAATGGAACGGCTCATCAAGATCTTCGAGGCCAAGACCGATGGCCAGCCGCCCCAACTCATGCCGCTGCCAGTGAGCACGAACAGTACGGTATTGATGGCCGCGGGGATCGAAGCGGTCGAAGACGTTGGTCTGTGGCTGAGCGCAAAGCCGCCGAAATTCCTGCACGTCGTCGCCAGCGACGAACCCGACGGAGGCGCGCGATTGTTGCGCGAGAAACACGTGCGAGCCGTGTTGGATAAGATCGATTGTCTGGTCGTGCAGGCCAGTTATCGTTCGGCCCTTACCGACCGGGCGCAGGTTGTTTTGCCGGCCGCGACCTGGTGCGAGAAATCCGGCACGATCACCAACTTTGAAGGACGCACGTTGCCGTTGCGGCAGGTGGTGCCGCCGTCCGGCGAGGCGCGTGAGGACCAAGCGACCTTGGAGACACTGTTCTCATGAGCGACAAACCAAAGATCAAAGTAGCGACGGCCTGGCTGGGCGGCTGTTCGGGTTGCCACATGTCGTTTCTGGACATCGACGAGCGCATCATCGATCTGGCTAAGCTGGTGGAGTTTACTGCCAGCCCGATTACCGATGTGAAGGAAATTCCCGAGGTGGATGTGGGCATCATCGAGGGAGCGGTCTGCAACGAGGAAAACGAACATGTCCTGCGTACCATGCGCAGCCGCTGCAAGGTGCTGATCGCGCTGGGTGATTGCGCCATGACGGGAAACATCCCGGCGTTGCGGAACCCCTTCACTCTTAAAGAGGTCGTGGCTCGCGGTTATGTCGAGACGGAGAGCACACAGGTCGGTGTGGTCCCCGATCCGACTATCGTGCCGCGCCTGTTGAAACGGGTGCGACCCATCCAGGAGTTTGTTCACGTCGACGCCCACATCCCTGGCTGCCCACCCGATGCCGACACGATTTGGTATGCGCTCACAGAATTACTGGCTGGCCGCGCCCCGAAATGGGACGAGAGGACTTTTAGTTATGACTGACGCCAACAGCAACGTCATCACCATCAACCCCGTGACGCGCATCGAGGGACACGCGAAGATCACGATCCATCTCGACGAGACGGGTGAGGTGTCAGACGCGCGATTTCACGTGGTCGAGTTTCGCGGGTTCGAGAAATTCTGCGAGGGCCGGTACTTCGCCGAGATGCCACAGATTACCGCGCGCATCTGCGGCATCTGTCCTGTGAGCCATCTGCTGGCGAGCGCGAAAACCTGCGACGCCATCCTGGGTTTGGAAATTCCCCGTCCGGCGAAATTGCTGCGCGAGTTGCTGCACATGGGCCAGATCACGCAATCGCACGCCCTGAGTTTCTTCCACCTCAGCGCGCCCGACTTGCTGCTCGGTTGGGACAGCGACCCCGCGCAGCGCAACATTATCGGCCTTATCCAACAGCATCCGGACATTGCCAGGCGCGGGATTCGACTTCGCAAGTTCGGTCAGGAGGTGATCAAACTCACGGGCGGTCGCAAGATTCACGCAGATTTTCCGGTGCCTGGCGGCGTGAACAAGGCGCTCGCGAAAGCCGAATGTTTCGAGATGCGCGAGGGTTTGTCCGAAGCAATGGCGCATGCCCGGTTCGCGCTCGATTTGCTGAAGAAGTATCAGTCGGATCATTTCCAAGAGGTCGAAGAGTTCGCATCTTTCAATTCGAACTTCATGGGTTTGGTGCGACCCGACGGTTCGCTCGAACACTACGATGGCAACCTGCGCTTCTGCGACGATGCCGGCCATGTGCTCGAAGACCAGATCGACCCGGCGCATTATCTCGACATCATCGCTGAAGCGACGGAACCCTGGTCCTATCTCAAGTTCCCATTCATCAAGCGGCTCGGTTACCCGCAAGGGATGTATCGTGTCGGGCCGTTGGCCCGGCTGAACATCTGCGATCATATTTCAACGCCGCTGGCAAACGCGGAATTGCAGGAATGGCGCGCTACGGGTACCTCGCCACGGCGCAGTTCGTTCCACTATCACTGGGCGCGGCTAATCGAAATCGTCTATGCGCTGGAGCGCATCCGTGAGTTGCTCGAGGATCGTGAGATCACGAGCACCGACATTATGGTTTCCGGCCCTCCCAAGAATGAGGAAGGCGTGGGTGTTATCGAAGCGCCACGCGGCACGTTGTTCCACCATTATTGGGTGGACGACAGCGGGCGTGTTGAGAAGGTCAATCTTGTTGTCGCCACCGGCCACAACAACCTCGCCATGAACCGCGCCGTAAAGGCCATCGCGGAAAAGTATGTGAAGTCGCAGCGATTACAGGAAGGCATGCTCAACCGCGTTGAGGCCGCCATTCGCTGCTACGACCCTTGTCTTTCCTGCTCGACGCACGCGGTCGGCCAGATGCCGATGCGCGTTGAGTTGGTGGACGCGGGCGGCGATGTGTTGCAGACGCTTCAACGCGATTGAGACAAAACCATGAAAACACTTGTGCTCGGTTATGGCAATCGCAGCCGCACGGATGACGGTGTCGGCTGGTTTGTCCTGGACCGCTTGCAAGAATTGGGGCTGCCGAATGTCGAGTTGCATACTTCACACCAACTCGACGTGGATCACGCCGAACTGATCAGCAATTTCGATGAAGTAATATTCGTCGATGCCGCGGTCCCGCAAAGTCCGCATCCGATCTCCCTCACGGTCGTCCAACCGTGTTTTCGCAGCCACGCCGTGGCGCACTATCTGACGCCGAGCGACCTGCTCGAATTGGCGCGGACCCTCTTCGGTCGGGCGCCCCGCGGGATTCTTTTCAGCATCCGCGGCTCTGATTTCAATTTCGACACAACGCTCTCGCCGGCGACCGAGCGCGCTGCGCGTGACGTAGTGCGTGAGATCGAAGACTTGCTGTCGGTACCGAGGCAATCTGCGGCGGCGAAGAGAGGGTTGGCGGCGCATGCATGAATTATCCATCGCCGAGGAACTCGTGCGTGTGATTCGCGAAGAGTTGCGTGTCCATCCGAACGCGCGACTGAAGACGGCCCTCGTACGCGTCGGTGCGCTGCGGCTGATCGAACCTGTGACACTCGAATGTTGCTTCGAGGCCGCCGCATGGGACGCACCATTGGCGGGCGCGCGACTGCGCGTTGAACAGGTCGAAGCGTCGGCGCGGTGTCGCAATTGTCACCGGGAGTTCATGGTGGAACACACCTGGTTCGAATGTCCGCAATGCGGCGCGATCGGCGCAGAGTTGCTGCACGGAAACGAACTGCAACTCGTGAGCCTTGAAATCGAAAAGGAAATGGCGAATGCATCTGCCAACGGATGAGATCGAATCAGCCATTGAAGAAATTTATGGAAACCAAGCGTGACCGCTCCGCCTGGCTGAAGGGTCCGGCTTTCCCATGTGAAATGATGCCGCCGAATGTAGCGCGCCCGTGGAGACTCGTGTTACTGGGGGCACCCGGCGTCGGCAAGGGGACTCTGGCGGACCTCCTGACGGACCAACTCGGCGCCTGTCATCTTTCAACGGGCGACATCTTTCGCACCGCAAAATGCCTCGGGGAAGGTGAACGCAGTCCCGCAATGTCCGCTGCCCTGGAATACATGCGGCGCGGCGATCTGGTTCCCGATGCCACCGTGTTGCAGATGGTGCGCGAGCGGGTGAGCTGCCTGCGTTGCCACGGTGGTTTCCTGCTGGACGGTTTCCCGCGAACGGTGGCACAAGCAGAGGCTCTGCAAGCTGTAATGCAGGAACAGAACCTCGCGCTCGATGCGGTCTTGAATATCGAATTGCCCATCGATGAAGTGGTGGCACGCCTGGCTGGACGGCGCGTCTGCGAAGCGTGCAAGACCGTGTACCACCTAACAGGACGCCCGTCGAAGACCGACGGCGTTTGCGATCAGTGCGGCGGACCACTTGTTCAGCGTGAAGACGACAGACGGGAATCGGTACGCGTTCGAATGGAAGTCTACGAGAAAAGCGCGACTCCGCTGACGGATTTCTATCGTCGCCTCGGTCTGCTTGTTCCAGTCGCTGCGCAAGCCTTCGCGGAAGCAACCTTGGATCGAACGTTGGCCACGCTGCAGTTGCGTGCGTAAGAGTTTGACCGACGCACCTGCGAACTGCCGTTGTTCATCGGCACTGATGACAAGTTGTCGAGGCCACACCGTCGCAGTGACATCGTGTCGTTGTTTGCCAAGATCTGATTCCAAGCTTCATGCACTATAAACCCCTGCACGGCAATTGATTGCCTAATTGTCCGACGCCATGGCATCGGCAGTGCTAAACCATTGCGCTGTGGATATGAACATCAAAGTTCTGCGTAACGTACTGGAAGCAAATGACCAAATTGCCTCGCGAATCCGCGAGCAACTGGCTGCCAAGCAGATCACCGCCATCAATCTCATCAGTTCGCCCGGTGCCGGCAAAACATCATTGTTGGAGCGCACAATCCCCCTTCTCGATAGCCGCCACCGCGTCGCCGTCCTTGAAGGCGACATCGCTACCACGCGCGACGCTGAGCGCATCGAAAAACTTGGCGTGCCCGTGGTGCAACTGCTCACGGGTGGCGCGTGCCACCTTGAAGCGCCACTGGTGCAGCGAGGTCTCGACGAATTGAATCTGGATAAGATCGATCTGCTGTTCATTGAGAATGTCGGTAATATCGCGTGTCCCGCTGAGTTCGATCTTGGCGAGACCGCCAAGGTTGGCATCCTCAGCGTAACCGAAGGCCACGACAAGCCAGCGAAATATCCCCTGCTTTTTCACGAAATCAGTGCGCTCGTGGTGAATAAGATGGATTTGCTGCTGCATACGGATTTTGACTTCGAGTCGTTCTACCGCGACTTCCGCAAGCTAAACGACGACGCGCCTGTCTTTCAAGTTTCCTGCAAATCACGCAACGGAGTCGGTGAATGGGTGCACTGGATTGAGCATGTATGCGCCGGCGAACTTCACTTCAAACCGCACACGCATGGCCAAGACGATCTTGCTGGCATCATCCAACCCCATCAACACCCACATCGACAGCACCACGAAGGAGTCGTCCAAGGATGAAAACTCGCGTACGAGCGAAGGTTGTTGGCCGTGTCCAGGGCGTCGGGTTCCGACCAACGGTCTATCGGTATGCCACGCAGTTCGGTCTGTGCGGCTTCGTCTGCAACGGCCCGCACGGTGTGACGCTCGAGGTTGAAGGCGACGACAATAAAGTCGGCGCATTCTTCGACTACCTCACGCACGAGCCACCCCGGCAGGCTGTGATTGCGGACATCAAGACGGAAGTGCTCGACACGAAAGGCTACCGGAACTTCGAGGTCATTGAGTCGGAGCAGCAAGGCCGCGCGCAGGTGCATATCTCGCCTGACCTCGCAACCTGCGACGATTGCTTGAAGGACATTCTCGACGCCAAGAACCGCCGTTGTGGATACGCATTCACCAACTGCACGAATTGCGGCCCGCGATTTTCGATCATCCGCGATGTGCCGTATGATCGCGAGCGGACTTCCATGGCGAAGTTCGAAATGTGTGAACCGTGCGAACACGAGTATCACAACCCCCGCGACCGGCGTTTCCACGCGCAGCCCAATGCCTGTAAACGGTGCGGCCCGGTGCTGCAGCTTCATGTGGCCGGTGGAATCACCAGCGATGATGCTGATCTGGCGAAGACCAAGGAAATGCTCCGTCGTGGCCGGATCGTGGCGATCAAGGGCCTTGGCGGCTATCATCTGGCTTGTGACGCCCTGAGTGCGGAATCCATCGCACGGCTCCGCCGCCGCAAGCACCGCCCACACAAGCCGCTCGCGGTCATGTTCCGCGACATCGCTACTGTCAGGGAATTCTGCGAAGTCAGTGAGGTTGAGGAAGCGGAATTGCTGAGCACGGCGCGGCCGATCGTTTTGCTGGCGCGCAAGCCAACGGTACGCCGTTTGGCGAGAGACATTTCCCTTGACGCCAATACCATTGGCGTTTTCCTGCCCTACACACCGCTTCATCACTTGTTGCTTCGGGATTTCGATGGCCTGGTGATGACGAGCGGCAATCTCACGGACGAGCCGATCATCAGCGATGAGGCGGAATTGCCAACGCTGCTCGGTTCAATTGCCGACGCGGTGCTGATGCACAATCGCTCCATCGTCCATAGGTGTGACGACTCGGTGTTGCGCGTCGTCAACGGCCAACGTCAGTTCTTGCGGCGAGCCCGCGGCTATGTACCGAATCCGATTCGGGTCGCTGCGCCAGGCGCGCCGCACATTCTTGCTGTCGGCGGCGAATTGAAAAACACATTCTGCCTCGTGCGCGACGGCCAGGCGTTTCTGTCCCAGCACATCGGCAACCTGAAAGATTACAAGACCTACAGCCATTTCTCCTGCGAGATCGAATCGTGGAAGCACCTGATGCGAATCGAGCCGCGGGTGATCGCGCACGATCTGCATCCCGGCTATTTGTCCACACGATTTGCCGCCATCGCCCGCATCCCGCACAAGATTGGCGTGCAACATCACCATGCGCACATCGCCAGCGTGATGGCCGAGCACGATTTGCACGATCCTGTGATTGGCGTCGCGCTCGACGGGACAGGCTACGGAACTGATAACACGATTTGGGGCGGCGAATTCATGGTGTCCGACCGCTACGACTTCGAGCGCGTGGCGCACTTCAAAGCCTACCGCCTGCCCGGTGGCGATAAGGCCGTCGAAGAACCGTGGCGCATGGCCGTGAGCGTGTTGACCTCCGAAGGACTCGATGAAGCGGGGATGCGGAAATTCCCGGCGGCAAAATGGCGTCTCGTAGAGAAGATGGCCAAAGCCGGGTTCAACTCACCGTGGACCTCCAGCGCGGGACGCCTCTTCGACGCGGTAGCGGCGATTCTAGGTTTATGCGATGTGACAACGTACGAGGCGCAGGCGGCGATTCGGCTGGAGTCTATCGCCGATCCACGGGTGACTGACCGATATCCATTTGCCGTCCAGACGGGGGATCGTCCGTGGGTGCTGGATTTCGGCCCAACCATTCGCGCCATTCTCGCGGAGCGTCGCCAGGGCATCGCCGCGGGCGAAATCTCCGCGAAGTTTCACAACACGATTGCCGCTTCGGTGCTGCATACCTGTCGTTTCGTGCGCGGGCAACGTGACCTCAATGTCGTGGCGCTTTCCGGCGGGGTCTTCCAGAACGCGCTGCTTTTGCGCCGCACAGTGGAAGCGCTTCAGTCGCGCCATTTCCGCGTGTTCACCAACACCGCCGTGCCTTTCAACGACGGCGGTCTCGCGCTTGGCCAGGCGGCGGTGGCAGCGGAAAGGATGAAACGGATATGTGCCTAGCCGTGCCAGCGCAGATCGTGGAACTATATAACTCCACCGCGACGATTTCCGTCGAGGGCGCCATGCGCGAAGTCG
>JBGOTY010000097.1:0-10371 GCA_041476745.1 Verrucomicrobiia bacterium
CCACGTCCTCCCAGAGACTCTGGACCATCCGCACCCAGGTGATACCCATCGCCGCCATTCGTTGTTCACAACTGGAGTCGGACCAATTGTCGGTTTCGCTTCCCAAGAATGGCGCCCCGGCGTAATCATCAGGCAGCACGCAGAATTGGGTCCGGTCGCCATTGCACTCAACGATGTAATGGCCGCGCGGCAGGGTGAGCGTGGTGGGGATGCCTGAGTAGACGGAATTTCCATTCAGGTCGAAGATCTGGATCGCGGAGTCGTCGGTCGTCTGGATCGAGATCGAGTCGGACTCCCGAAACAATCCCCAGCGGGCGCTGGGTGTTATTTGAATCTTGCTGACGCTGATATCGAAGGGTTGCGTCAGGAGAGTGGCAGGAGACCAGTCTGTCGCCGCAAGGCCAATCCCGGCACTCCCCAAATGGAGACAAACTGCAACTCTCAGTACAGCGCGCAGCGCCCTGGGAATATTCATACTTCTCTTTTGTCAGCCTTCGTGGGTCGAGATATACAGTATAAGCAGCTTGCGCACCATTCCGATTCGCAGCGTCATTGATTCGGTCGGGCCGCAGAACTGCGTCCCGATTGTCACATTTGATACGGAGTAAGCGGATCCCCGCTCTTGTGAGATTTATACCGCGGCTTTCCGTCGGCCATTATTTCGTCGAAACAGACGGTGACCGCGCCATCAAGATGACCGTAATGCTGCGGGGCGGCGGCGTGGAGTGCATCGTGCCCAATAACTTTGCCGGAGGCGGCGGACATAAGCTGGATGGTTTCGATCCGGCGAACCGGGGACCTCAGCCGAAAAGCTCAGTCTTTCTGATGACCTGCCACTGGTTGAATGGCGCGACACGCGTCGGTCATCATGTCGTCGGTGACAAGGTCTTTTTCTATGCGTGGGAACGTCCCGATGGTTCCACGCTCGTATTCGCCTGGTGCACCGAGGGGAATACGAGTGGCTTTCGTCCGGTCAGTACCTGGAGAACCACCGATATCTTCGGTCAAGACGTGGCAACGCAGACGCTGAGCGAGGAGCCGTTGTTGATTTGGCCGCAAAGAAGAACACTCCTGCTCTGACGCTGGATAAGGTAGCGGCGGCGCCAGGACAATAAGGCCCGCGCAAAATTGCGAGGCGTCTCCCTTCAGATCAGAACTGGCATGAAGTGGTTGGCCGTGATAGAACCAAGCTCCAGACCAAGTCGAGAGGATGCTTGTGGCGACAGCAAAACAAAGCAAGAAGCTCATACAGCAACTACGGAAGCTCGGGCTGGTCTACGATTTCTTGTTACGCGTTCGTCGCTGGATCGTGAATACCGGTCTGGAATGCCTTCGCAGAATATCCCCATCCAGTCCGCGTTTTGGGCCGGCGCGAGGGTCTTTCTCCGCGTATGAACGGCTCCGCGAAGGCAACGGGCCGGGGCGGGTAGTTTTTGAGTCACAACAAGTGATCCCGGCAGGTCCCATTTCGCTGCGGACGAAAGCTGGCATGAATCAGCAGGGGTTCCAACCCTGGCCATTTTTTTGGTGTTCGTGGGACCAGGCGCGACTCGTCGGACGCACACTGGTGGCAATGGACAAGGACAAACGCATCTGTTTGGAAGGAGCCTACGGGCAGCTCTGTCTCCACGCCGATCTGGCGTATCGGACCCTCGTCCTGCCACCGGCCACTCGATTGGATGGGAATTGGACGAGCCTTGTTTCAAGGTGGACCTTATCACCGAATATTTATCATTGGTTTCTGGACGCCTTGCCAAGACTGGCGGCGCTCGATGAATTGCCCGGGGACACGGGAATTCTTGTCCCTTCGACAATCGGAGGATACGCACGAGAAACCCTTCATTGGCTCGGGTTGGAGGGAAGGTACCGACTCACTCGCGAAGATCACCTGCTTGTGGAACACTTTCACTTTGCCTCCCCCACGGCGATGACTGGATGCGATAACCCGTATGCGGTCGGCTTTTTGCGGGACGCGTTTCTCGGCCGGGCCGACAAGACGTTTGCCACGCCGAAACGTTTTTACATCCAGCGCGTCGGCAAGAGCCGGGGAGTGCTTAACGAGACCGAGGTGATTGCGTTCTTCCGCGGCCGCGGTTGGGGGATCGTCGACCCGGAAGCGCTGACCCTGGCGCAGCAAATTCAATTGTATTCACAAGCCGAGGCAATTTGCGGCGTTCACGGAGCCGGGTTCGCGAATCTTCTGTGGTGCCAGCCGAATTGCCGCGTCATCGAATTATGCGCGAACAATTGTCTGAATGGCTGTTACGAGGGTATCGCCCAATATATCGGCCTCGATTATCACTACCTGATCTGTAAAGGCGACCGGATCTATCGTGCGTTTGTTTCCCTCGAGGAACTCAAGCGGGTCATTGGCTGATCGACGGCCCCGTCGCTTATCGTGTCCGGTCTCTCTCTTGCGGAATGAGGATCGCATCATGGCCTTTTCTCCTCTGGGTAAAATCGGCCGCTAACTGGCCGTCATCCAGGATGAATGTTAGGGAATAGTTCCCGGGGATGAGGCTTTTCACCTGCTCGTCGGAAAGCCAGATGTGTTCAAAGAAAATAACCGGTCTCTTTTCCGAGATCGTCCGCGCGAGACCGGCGAAGACCTGCGGCTCGAAGCCTTCCACGTCGATTTTCAACACGTCCGGAGGAGGGATATTCAAGCTCTGGCGCAGGGAATCGCCGCGCCGCACCGGAACGGTAACCAATTCGGCGTCTTCGAGGTCTCGGGCCAGGGAGCCCGTGCAGGAACTTCCGGAAGGGATCTTCATTTCGATCTGGCCGTCTTGATCGCCAAGGGCCAGCGCGTGCACGGTTACGAAGCGACTGTTGCGGAAGAGGGACTGTAGCGGTTTCAACGGAAGGGGATTGGGTTCAAAGGCATGAATGGCGCTCAACCTTTGAGGAGATTGGGCGAAATAGGCTGAAATAACGCCGACATTGGCCCCGACGTCCCACAAGACGTCACCGGCCCTGACAAATCGTCCCATCTGCCGCAGCAACCGGGCGTCCGTCCCGAATTTGCCGCGACGGAAGTTGAGGAGCGTCAGTACCGCATCGTCCCGGCAGTCAAGAATGGCCGTTCCCACGCCGGGGATCGGCAATTCGTAGGCCCTCAAGCCCGGGACATAGGGCAGCGAGTGACGCACGAGCCAGCCACCGCCTCGCAGGCCCAATTTTCCACTGATGAATGAGTAGAGGAAGACAATCAACCTCGCGAGCATGAACCTGAGACTTGCAGACGCTCACGCTTCAAGTCAAGTCGCCAGAATGCGAACTTTCCCTGGGGATTGGGATAGCGAACGGCCCCGACTGTTTCTCTTTACTCGCACTGCATTGTCCTGCAAGATGCGAAGGTGCACAGGTTTTTCCTCTTTTCATTCGGATGCCCGCGTCTACCGGAGCGGGCCCTGACAGGATTGTTTCGCCATTAGACCGCGGCTAAGCTGACGCCATGTCTCGCGCCCGTCGTTTTATCAGGAATGTCACCTCGGGTTACCTGCTCTTGTTCGCGAGCATGCTCTATGTTCTCGCGTCCGTGCCCCTGGCCCTGAAGTTTCTGACCAAGGAAGAATTTGGTCTCTGGGCGCTCATGACCCAAATCACCGGCTATCTGGCACTAATCGATCTCGGCACATCCTCTTCTGTCTCTCGGCTGTTGATTGACTGCAAGGACCGCCCCGATGACGGAGACTACGGAAGCCTCATCCAGACGGGAGGCCTGGTCCTGATCTGCCAGGGTGTCATTATTCTGTTTGTAGGAATTCTCGCCAGTCCGCTGGCTTCCCATTTGTTACAGATCCCGTCGCACCTGGAAACGTCGTTCGTCTACCTGATGCGTTGGCAATCGGTGATCCTGGCGGCCGGATTCGTGACACGCGTGTTCGGGCACGTCCTGTACGCCCACCAACGGAACGACCATGTAAACTATGTGCAGGCCATCTTGTCGGTGGCGAATTTGTTCGTGCTCTGGGTCGCCTTTCTTGCCGGCGTCGGGACCTATAGCATCCTTTGGGTTAGCGCCACAAGCTGCGTCGTGACCTCAATCACCTACGTGGGGTTCTGCGTGAAGCTTCGGCTGCTGCCCAAGAAGGGACGGTGGGGCGTGCCTTCGTGGGAGCGATTTCGAGAACTGTTCCAGTACGGAAAAGACGTCTTTCTGATCTCGCTGGGCCGTCAACTCACCATGGCCAGCCAAACCCTGGTGATCAGCCGCAGTTTGGGTTTGGGAGCGGTCGCCGCCTGGTCGGTGGGTACGAGGATTTTCAACCTGCTGCTTCAATTGATTTCTCGGATCTTCGATTTCGCCCAGCCGATATTTGCGGAGATGGTGGTCCGTGGCGAGCGGGACAATTTGCGGGAGCGTTTCCGATCGACCACGACCCTCGGGGCATCTCTCAGCGGAGTTGCGGCCGTGTTGTTCGCTTTGTGCAACACCCCGTTCGTTTCGTTGTGGACGAGCGGGAAAATCATCTGGTCCGTCCAGTTTGACGTCCTCTTGGGGATCTGGTTGATCGTCCTGGTGCAGGTGGGGTGTCACATGGGATTGGTCCTGGCGAGCAAGCGGATCGAGTGGATGCGTTACGTTTACTTCGCCGAAGGGGCCATTTTTGTCGTGCTGGCGACGTTGGCGGGACCACGAGGCGGATTGTCGGCGATTGTGGTGGTGTCCATTCTCTGCAGCCTCGGCTTCAGTTATCTGCAGGGCTTGCGGCATACGGTTTCCTTCCTCGGCTTTTCGATGTGGGAAATCGCGGTGGATTGGCTGACCCCGATGACAAGGATCATTCTTTTCCTCGCCCCCGTCGCTTTGCTGGCCGGCTGGGCATTTCGGCCGCTGACAACTTTCCCCAAGCTTCTCGCCGCCGGTCTTCCAGTGGGCGCTTACGCCAGCTACTTGCTGCTGCGCTACGGGATTCCCAACAGCCTGAAGGGCGATGTCGCCAAGCATGCTCCCAAGGTGCTCTCGCGCTGGCTGGGCAGGGTGATCGGTGTTCCCTAGATACACGCACGTCCGAGTAATTCTTCTCCAGTGCCAGCCAGGCCGGGCGCGATTGAAACGATTCCATTGAGCGCATCGCCGCAAAGCCTGGGGGAAAAAGCGGGAGGCGGTCAGGCCTCGTTGCGGTTGGCCAGTGTCTTAATTTGAAATTGTGTCGTGGGCAGGATGTGCTAGGGTGAGATTGTCGCATGGAGTTTATTCCCGGGGAATTCCCACCCCGGAGTGGTGGGAAAGCGCAGGGTGGCAGGCTTTCGCATATCATTGCCTCACTCCGCGATTGCTTCCGGTGCTTTTGGGTTTACCGTATTCATCCAAAACAATCTAACGGCAAATAATGATGACTAAAGTTCCCTATGTTGATCTCAAAGCCCAGTACCAAACGATTCGTGGTGAAGTGCTGACGGCGTTGGAAGCGGTGTGTGAGTCCACGGCGTTTGCCCAAGGGCCGCCCACCAAGGAATTTGAATTGGAATTCGCCGCTTATTGCGGCGTCCGCCATTGCGTCAGCCTCAACAGCGGCACCAGCGCGCTGCATCTGGCGTTGCGCTGTCTCGACATTGGTCCCGGCGATGAGGTCATCACCGTGCCGTTCACCTTCATCGCCACGGTGTGGGCCATCAACTACGTCGGGGCGAAACCGGTATTTGTAGACATCGATCCCGCTCGTCGCACACTTGATCCCGCCCGGCTGGAGGCGGCCATCACCCCGCGCACGAAGGCCATCGTGCCCGTGCATCTCTACGGCATGCCCGCCGCGATGACGCCGATCCTCGCCATCGCTGCCAAACACGGCATTCCCGTCATTGAAGACGCCGCGCAGGCGCACGGAGCAACGTATCAAGGAAAGCGCGTCGGCCAGTTCGGGTGCACCGCTTGCTTCAGCTTCTATCCGGGTAAGAACCTCGGCGCGTACGGCGAAGGTGGCGCGCTGGTCACCAACGACGATGCCTGCGCCAAGCGCGCCCGCAGTCTGCGGGACCACGCCCAGAGCCAGCGTTATTACCACGACGAGATCGGCTACAACTACCGGATGGACAGCTTCCAGGGTGCCGTGTTACGGATCAAACTTAAGCACCTCGATGCCGGGAACGCCGCCCGCGCCGCTCACGCACGCCGCTATGCCGAATTGCTTGAGGGCAGCGGGGTCACGGTGCCGGCCACGTTCGCCGACTCCGAGTGCGTCTGGCACTGCTACGTCATCGAGACCGACCACCGCGACGAGATGCGGCAGCGATTGTCAGCCGCGGGGATTGACACGGGGCTGCATTATCCGGTGCCGCTGCACCTGCAAAAGGTGTACGCCTCGCTCGGATACAAGCGCGGCAATTTTCCTGTCGCCGAGCGGCTCAGCGACCGCTGCCTGTCGTTGCCGATGTATCCGGAGTTGACCGATTCGCAGATCAAGTACGTCTGCGACAACATCCGCGCGGAAGGAACCTAGCCCTTAACCGACCACTTGCGACAGGCCACGGCTTATGACGGACACAAATCGATTATTTGCCAATGACTGGCACGTGCGTGAGGCCACGAGAACCCTCTACAACGGGCTGCGCCGGCACCTGAAAATGTTGTTACGGTTGCCCGCGAAACCGGAAGCCCCTGTGGTCAACGGTCCGATGGACTCGGCGGTGGCCCGCTACCACCAGATTTGCACCCGGCTCCTGGCGGAACTTGGTCCGAACCCGGTGCTGACCGACAAGGTGATGTGCGAAGCCGGAGCGGGTGACGGACTGGCAGTGGCGGCACTGTTGATTAGTTTGGGAGCGCGTAAAGTTCATCTGGTGGAGCTAAACCCCCCGGTGGCATCGCTGCGGCAGGTCGAGATCCTCGCACAACTGCAAAAACAAGGGCTGCCGCTACGCCCGGACGCCGTCCTGGAGTCCCAACTACTGCGCTTGAAGGATGCGGTGGTGTACCATCAATGTTTCATGGAACAAATGGACACGGTTGCGGCCTTCGATTTGATCTTTTCCAACTCGGTGCTCGAGCATGTCGAGGACGTGAACACATTCTTTAGCCGCTGTTTCCGCTCGCTGAAGCCGGGGAGCCGCATGGTGCACTGCATCGACCTGGGAGGTCACGGTTCGTTCGAGGATCCGATGCCGCCACTGGAGTTCCAGATCTATCCCGACTGGCTTTTTTGGCTGATGTGCCCGCCTTTTAACCGTGCGACCCGTCGCGCTGTGGGCGAATACGTCCAGTTCGCCAAATCCGTCGGATTTACCAATGTTGTCGTGAAACCCACCCGCCTGGCTGACCCGGCCTATTTGGAAGCGGTTTGGCCCCGCATGAACCGGAGGATTCGACGCGCGGGCAAGGCCGAGGTAGCCGTGGTGGAATTCATTCTTCTCGCCGATAAGCCCTGAGAACCAATGCGTCAATGTCCCACTGGCTCTTGTCGGCAAATCGTTTCGTAAACCGCAAGTGTTTTTGCGGCAACGACCCGCGGTAAGTACTCCGCTGTGGCCTTGGCGCGGCCGGCGGCTCCCATGGCACGCCGCAACGGTTCGTCGCGCAAAAGGTGGCCGATGGCGTCGGCGAGTTCCACGGGATCGCCGGGTTTCACCAACAACCCCGTCTTTCCATGGTCCACCCAGTTGGGGATGCCGGCGACGCGAGTGGAAACAACCGGCACCGCCGCCGCGAGCGATTCACCGATGCACATGGGCATGTTCTCCCAGAACGATGGCAGGACTAGCAGATCGCTCCGGGCCAACTCCTGGGCCACGCCGCGCTCACCTTGAACTCCCAACCATTCAATCTGGCGATCAACTTTCAATGCCGCTGCGCGTTGAACCACCGACTGTTTGTAACTGTCGTTGGATGACCCAATCACCCGCAGGGTGAGTGAATCCGGAAATGAATCCCGTAACCGCGCCAGGGCTTCCACCAGGTACAACAGGCCCTTTCTTGGCTGAATTGCGCCCACGTACAAGATGGCGTACCGACCGCTTGTCCTGGGCTGTGGGGTTACCTCAAAGAAGCACGGGGCCATTGCGTTCGGGATGCGGAAGGAGCGGGCCGGGCTCTTGCGTTCACGCAGAAAGTCTTCGACATCCTGGCTAATGGAAATAACGTTCTTGGCCTTGCGGACGACTATTCTCTCCATCCACCGAGGCACGTGACTAAGCGACAACAGCGGCGGCGGCGTGACTTGATTCACCCGATCCATGATCCCGTGGAATGTAATGACATGCGGGTAAGGGGAAGTCACCGCCGTAAACGCATACTCCTGCTCCGTGCCCTGCCCATGGATGACGTCAGGTTTGATCTTGGCCAGTTCCTTGAGCAGCAAATGCCGACGCCACAAAAAAAAACTGGGGCTGCCCGAGGCAGGCGGGCACGGCACCCGATGCAGGGTTCCGAACGGGCCGTCCTCAACTTTTACCGCGTTGACCTCGCTCGTGGTCACCAGGATGTGCACATCCCGCTGGCCGATTTCGCGCAAGCCGCGCAGGAGGTTCAGTCCTGGCGAGAGCCGATACGGCAGCAGGTGCGCGGGCCGTTCAAGCCCGCGCATCAAATACGTGTCGAAGCCTCCCGCTAACGCAATGCGCATGTTTTATCGAAGAGGGCGATGGATTCGTCAGCCATTTTCGCCCATGTGTTTGCCAAACAATTCAGGACAGATGCATCAAGCCCGGACGCCACAATGGACGTGACCAGATAAACAGGATTCGCCGTCGCATCTCCTTGTCCGTAACCCTTTCGATGATAGGCAACCGCGTCTCCGGGAGTCGAGGAAATTATCGGGGAAGATGCCCACCACCTGCGTTTAGAGCGAGGCGCGCCTTTTCGAAAAGTGCGAGGTATTGATTGACCATGTGCGTCATCGAAAAATTCTCCAACGCCCGTTGCCGGGCGTGGGTGGCATATTTTGTGAAGTCCAGACCCGTTACTCGTAAAACGCCGTCGGCCAATGCATTGGTATCGCCAGGTGGCACCAGCCAGCCGGTCGCTCCATGGGAGACAATTTCAGGGATTCCACCTCCGTTATAGGCCACCACGGGCCTCCCGCCGAACTGCGCTTCCACGATGACCGTGCCAAATGGCTCGCTCGGGTCGGTGTGCACCAGAACCTGCACTTGCTCGACCATGCCCGGACTGCCTTTATCCCAATAGCCGTGCAGGATAAATCGTGAATCCAGTTTCTCCCGCTGGATGGCCGCGCGCAGATCCGGCAGCAGTGGTCCGTCTCCAAATACGTGCAGCTTGAAATCCAGCACCGGATCCAGCTTTCGCGCCACCTCAATGAGTTCCAGCGGCCGCTTTCTCTCGACAAGTCGGGCAATGAAACCCAAGTGCCAGGGAGGGCCTGGCGTTGGCAGCGGCAATTGAGCCAGGGCCGCCTCATGTAACCCATGCAATGGGTGGATGATTTGGAGGCGCTGCGGATCAAGTTGGGGGAATTGCTGGCGGATGATCTCAGCCGTGACGGCCGAAATGGCGACGACATAGGTTCCGGGATTGTCCAGCACGTGGGCAACAGCTGCTGTCTTAACGCGGCCGACCAAGCTTTGGGAGCGAGGTCCAGCGCCATGAATTGTCCACACCAGTGGCACATGCATCTCTTGGCATGCGAGGTATAGCCCAAAAATATTCCCATGCGCCGTGACAGCCTGAATTTGGTGCTCACGCATGACACGCTTCAGCAATCGTCTCGCGGCCAGGTGGGGCTTGATGCGGGATCGGTGCAGATCAAAAAAATAGTAGGGCATGTCCGCGGGGATCCGGGCGCGTAATTCGGGCGCGTTGTCGTAGGCCCCGACCAGCACCACGTGATCACCGCGCTGGTGCAGATGCAGTGCCAGGCCCAGCACAAAGCGCTCCATCCCTCCCACGGGGTGTTTGACGTAACTGCCCCAGACGAGCACGTTCACGCCGGGGCGCTCACGAGGGATTGCGCCGGAGCCAGTCTCGTTTTCGCAACCGCGTTTCGTTTCAATCTATCAGACATACGGAACAGCAGCCGCAGGCAAGCAACTTGGTAGATCAGGTCGGGCACGTAGCTTTCATAGCCGCCGAACACGAGGGTATAATGGATCGGTCCCCAGATCAAAAGAATTGCGAAGTAGATCGCGACGGGAAACAGCGGGGTTCCGCGACATTCGTTGACGCAGCGGTAGGAGTAGAAGGCCGCGCTGATGGATAGCAAGTACAGCAGCGCCAGCCCGCAGCTGCCGGCAGTGCGAATGGCGCTGAGCGGCCCGTTGTGATAGGCTCCCGTGAGAGTGATGAACTCCTTGTAGTTCCTCGACGCAGCCACAGCGATGGCATCCTCGAGACTGGTGCCGAGGCCGTCACCGAACCACCAGTTCTTGATGTATCCCCACTCAATCACCTCTCTCCAGAGTTTGAATCGCGCC
>JBGOTY010000098.1:0-10313 GCA_041476745.1 Verrucomicrobiia bacterium
CCGTCTAAATTCCTCAAAGGCCCCCGCTGCAATCGCCTCCCGAGCGCGACGCAGTGTGCCCAGGTACAGGTGCAGGTTGTGCCACGTCATCAGCCGCAACCCGAGGATCTCACTCGTGCGGAACAAATGCCGAATGTACGCGCGCGTGAAATTGCGGCACGCGTAACACTCACAACCTTCTTCCAGCGGCCCGAAGTCTTCGCGATACTGCGCGTTCTTGATCGCGTACGTCCCGCGCGCCGTAAAAATCGTCCCATTGCGCGCCACCCGCGTCGGCAACACGCAATCAAACATGTCCACGCCCCGCGCGATCATTTCCAAAATCTGCGGCGGCGTGCCGACGCCCATCAAGTAGCGCGGCTGGTCCTGTGGCAAAAACGGCACCGCCATCTCGACCTGCCGCACCATCTCTGCCGGCGGTTCCCCGACACTGACGCCGCCGATGGCATAACCGTCAAAACCCAGCGCCGCCGACTCGCGGGCACTGCGTTCCCGCAAATCCGGGAACACGCTTCCCTGCACAATTCCAAAGAGCAGTTGGCCGTCGGACATCTGTTGCTCTCGACAGCGGGCTGCCCACTGTAATGTCAGCTCCAGGCTACTGCAAGCGTATTCTCGGTCGCACGGCCAATGCGGGCACTCGTCGAATGCCATCGCAATATCGCTACCCAGCGCGGCCTGGGCCGCCATCGCCTCGCGGGGCCCGAGGAACAACGTCGCGCCGTCCACATGCGACTGGAACTCCACGCCATCCCTCGAGATTTTGCGCAGTTTCGCCAGCGAAAAGACCTGATAACCACCGCTGTCGGTAAGAATCGGCCCGTCCCAGCTCATGAACTTGTGCAGGCCGCCCGCCTTCGCGATCAGGTCAGTGCCGGGTCGGATGACGAGGTGGTAGGTGTTGCTGAGGATGATCTGGGCCTTCAATTCGCGCAGTTCATCTGGTGTCATGCATTTCACCGTCGCCTGTGTCCCCACCGGCATGAAGACCGGCGTCTCGACGATGCCATGCGTGGTATGCAGCCGCCCGAGTCGGGCGGACGTCTTGGGGTCCCGGGCCAGGATTTCGAAAGTGCCGGTCATCGTCGCTTCTTCAACTCGCGTTCGTACGTCTCGCGATCATCGATGTCCACCAGCACGCCTTCATCCTCGACCACCAGTCGCGTGATGTCATCGGCATGTTCCGCGTAGAAATGCTTCAGGGTCATTGATTCGTCCATTGCCAAAATATCCTTCGCATACTCCGCGCGCAACAACGGCGGGTGCCCCTGTCGCCCGTTATAGGATGGTATCAAAATCCTGTGCCGCTCCGTTTCGAACTTCTCAATCAGCGTCTCAACCGTCTCACGTTTCAATCGTGGCTGGTCGCCGATGGCCATCATCACGATCCTGGTTTTCCGCGGAAGCTCACGTAGTCCCGCCTGCATGGATGTGAACATGCCTCGCTCGTACCGGTCATTCTTCACGATTTTGCACGATGTGTGTGCGATCCTAGCGGCGATCTCATCCGCTTTGTAACCCAACACCACCCGAATCTCATCGACACGCGGCGTCCCGAACGCATCGATGACGCATTCGAGCATGGTCTTGTCGCCAAACGGGAGAAGCTGTTTGGGCCGGCCCATGCGACGCGATTCTCCCGCCGCGAGAATGATGGCGACGTTCATTCCGCTTCGCCGGCCGGCTTGCCGAGCATTTTGTCGGCAAGTTGATTCGTCACGGAGAGCGGGACGAAGTTTTGCGCGCCGCGCCGCACGGCAATCAATTCCGCAAGCACGCTGACCGCAATCTCTTCGACCGTCAGCGAGTGGATGGCCAGTCCCATCGGCGTGCGAATGCGCCGAAAGTCCTCCGCCGTGGCGACGCCTTCCTCAATAAAGCCCTCCATGACCGTGCGGACCTTGCGTTTGCTGCCGATCATGCCGATGTAGGCCGCCGGGCTGTGGATGACCTCCTTGAGGATCACCGCGTCATGCCGATGGCCGCGGGTGACGATGCACAGGTACGTGTCCGCATCGACCGGGAAATTCTTCATTACTTTCGCCGGGTCATCGACAATGATTTGCTTCGCATCCGGGAAGCGTTCCTTGTTGGCGAAGGAGATCCGATCGTCGATGGCCACCACATCAAAACCGCTCCAAGCGGCGAGTTTGCCGACCGCGCAACCGATGTGGCCTCCGCCGCAAATGACGAGGACCGGTTGCGGGAGGATGGGCTCGAGATAGACGGAGAGTGACGGGTGAAGGGCGAAGAGCGAAGGCTCAGGCTCGGACTCGGAAAGAACGCTGACGCATTTGCTGGAAAGCTGAGAAAGCAAATCGGCTGGTAAATCGTCAGCGACAATGAGCTGCTGACCCGCAAACAGAGCCCGCTTGCCGGCGTGGTCGCCGGTGGTGATGGTGGCCAGCACACGGCGCTGTCGTTGCGACGGCTCCGCCAGCAACGCCTGCCAGATTTTGGCGCTGTGCGGGTCGGGCTGCACAAAAGTCTGCACCGACCCACCGCAGATCAGCCCATCGTCCCAACCGAAATCGTCGTCGAGCACGGCGCGGAATGAAAACGACTCGCCCGTTTCGAGTGCGCGCAGGGCTTTTTGTTGCGTCTCCGCCTCAAGACAGCCGCCTCCCAGCGTCCCGAGAATGCGTCCATCGGGCAGGAAGATCGCCTTCGCCCCACACTTCTGCGGGGTCGAGCCCTTGGTCTCAACAAGCACCGCAAACGCCAGCCGCTCCTTGCGTTCCAGAAGGTCGGCCAGTTGCTGGTAAATGGGATCCACACCGATAGGCTAGCGGTAGATGCGGAGTGAATCAAGTCCTGCAATAAGCTAAGGAAATGTGTCGCTAGCTCGATGGTAGAACGCTACGACGCCGAATGTCAGATTAACAGTTAGAATCAGGCCTGTGGCGATGAGGTAGCCTCGTCCGCGCCACCTCGTGGGATGACTACGGAACCTTTTCCATGAAAACACGAACGGTATGAACACAATCAGGAAGCAAACCAACCAGCAGCCCACACTAGCAGCGAATCTCCGATAATGGACCAGACTCCAAAGCATGTCTGCCTCAAGGGGAGCCACCATTACAAAAAACGCCAACCAAAAAACCACCAGAGCAAACGGCTCTAAACGAGGTTTCATTTTGGAACGAAAGTCTAACTTCGTTTCCATTTCATCACTGCCCAAGAAAATCGCCTACCAACTGGTTGACCTCTTGGGATTCGCAACCGGGAGAAAGGTGGCCGCAGTCGCCTTCCAGCACCAGCGTCTGCGCGCGGAGAAGATGGGCGAAGTCCAATGCCGGGGCGGGATTGACGGCGTGATCTTTTGTGGCCGAGACGACGAATAGCTTGGCTTTTACCGCGGCGGCCGCGCCCTCCATGGATCCGCCGAACGGCGCGGAGACATCCAGCGCCATGATGGCCTGCAACTGGCGGATTTTGTCGTTCGAATCGAAGCCCGGGGTGTTCTTCGCCTTGTCCAGTTCCGCGGCCAGTCGCTCACGTGTCATGTGCCGGTTATATTCGTCGGGAGTGGTGAGAATTAATGCCAGGAATTCGGCCTCGGCCACGCGCGCGGGGTTATTGGTGTAATTCCCGTTGTTCCAGTCGGGATCGTTGGTGATCGCGCGGAGTTGCGCCCGGATAAAGACGAGGTCGTAGGGAGTCGGCCGCGGTGAACCGACGATCGGGATCGCCTTGTCCATGAAATCGGGATACGAAACGATCCATTGGAAGGTCTGCATGCCTCCCATCGAGATTCCCATGACCGCTTTCAGGTGATTCAAGTGCAGTGTCTTCGTCAGGAGTTCGTGCTGGGAGTTGACCATGTCGCGGATGGTGATTTTCGGGAATTTCATGCGCCGCTGGGACTGGCTGTTCGAAGGCGATGACGAGACGCCATTGGCCAGCGCGTCCACGGCGATGACATAGTACTTGGTGCTATCCACCAGCTTGTTGGAGCCGATGCTGCCGATGAGTTGCTCCGATGTCCCCAAGGCCCACGTGGGAAAGAGAACCGCGTTTGATTGATTGCTGTTGAGCGTGCCAAACGTTCGGTAGCCAATGCGGCAGTCGTGGATGACCTCCCCGCTCTCCAGCTTGAAATCACCGAGTTCGGCGAATTGGAGCGTCTGTGCCCGGACGACGTCCGTCAGACAGAATAGCAACAGCGAAAGGCTGAAGGCAAAACGGATCGAGTTTTTAATGGCCGATCGCCTGCAAAGGGGATTCATGGTCGCAGGTTACGGGGCGGTTGAGGTGAAATCAAGCCGCTATCAACTCAGGGCACCAGACGGACGCGGTAGTAGCGGGCGGGGGTATTGGTGACTGCGCCCGCATCGAGATAGTTCGTTGCTGTGGGACCGGTGTCCGTAATGATGATGTTTCCGCTGATGTTGGAATAGCTGCCGCCGGGGTCAGGTGTTGACTCCACGGCATTCGTCATTCCGCCCGTTGTCATCCAAGTGATGAGCACATCGCTGCCCTGCAGCGTGATGCCGGTGACGCGGAAGGGAGAACTGCCATCGGTCGGGCTGGTCCCGAGGAGGAATTCCTGGAGATTGGACAAGCCATCGCCATCAGGGTCGGCGGCGGCAACGGTGGGATCGAAGGGGCTAAAGCCGTATTGTTGTTTCCAGCCGTTGGGAATTCCGTCGCCGACCTGACTCTTGGTCGGGTCGAGGAGCGGCTGGGCAGACAGCTCAACCTGATTGGTGTCGGAGGCGGCGCAATTATCAAATGCATTCACCTTGAAGAAGTACGTAATCGGGCTGTTGCTTCCCGGATACAGTGGAAGGAACACCGACAACGCATTGGTGGTCAGCAACGGATTGATCTCCCCTCCGCTATTGGTCGCCTCATACACCCTGTAGGTAAGCGGCGCCGTCCCGCCTGACGCCGCAGACCAAGTCAACGTCGCACCTTCAATCGCCGGAGTGATACCGCCCGGTCCCGCGAAAAGAGGCGGGCTGGCGTAGGTAAATCCATTCGTGAGTGTTGTTGGAGGTTTGCCGGGAGTCTTGACCACGACATTGTCCGTCCCCGGCGAGTTGGGAGCCGTGACGGCTGTGAGGGTGTTGGAATTGACCCAGGTGACACCGGTGGCGTTCACGCCGTTCATGGTAATCGTTGAGCCGCTTTGGAAGTTGGCCCCGCCAATGGTAATCGGCGTGCCACCACTGGCGCAGCCGTTGTTGGGCGTGATCGACGTGATCAGGGGGTTTACTACCGGAACGAACTGGTAAACACGAACGTAATCCACCTGCATTTCGTTAGGGAGGCTGGCAAGGACGCTGTTCGTGGACGGATCGCCAACGTAGTCGCCGCCGGTTGCGAGGTTCATGAGCAGGAAAAAGCCCTGGTTGAAGGGGAATGGATACGACTTGCCCGGAGCAGAAGTCGTCCAATTGGTTTGGGTCTCGTATAGCACGCCATCGACAGACCACTTAATTGAGTTGGAGACCCAATCCAAATCATAAACATGGAAGTTGGTGACCGAATCGCCCCCGGTGAAATTGAAAATGCCCGTCGAGTTGCCCAGGGTCCCTCCGGAATGGATGCTTCCCTGAACGAAAGTTGTGTCGGCCCCATCATTTTCGACGACATCGATTTCGCCGCACCTGGGCCAGGGCTGTGTGTTAATGTTGGTTCCCATCATCCAGAGAGCCGGCCACATGCCAACGCCAGCGGGAAGTTTGGCGCGCCACTCGATACGGCCGTATTGCGTCGCGAATTTGCCCTGTGTCTTCAGCCGGGCGGAACTGATTGTGATGGGGGTGGTGTTTTCTTTTTGCGCATGGATATGGAGCAAGCCGCCGGCGACGTACGCGTTGTTGGTTTTGCTGGTATAAGTCTCCAACTCATTGTTACCCCAGCCGTTATTGTTGCCGGTATCGAACGTCCACTTGGTGGTATCGACATTGGAACTGACGGCGCTATTGAACTCATCGCTCCAGACGAGCGACAAGGCGAAGCCCTGGCCGTACGTCGTCGGTGTCCCCGTCCCGAGCAAACCAAAAAGCAAGAGGCCGCCGACGGCCGGAATCAAAAACGCGCGTATGGTCCGAACGAAGGAGTTGGCAAAAGCCCGTAGTGCAGTCATCGTGAACTGGTTCCCTGATCGCAGTTATACTACGCTTACTCGCTTCCAAAAAGCGATGAATAAGTTAAATGAAAACGTTTTCATTGCAGGGTCAACTGCCAGAACGAGATGCAAAAACGAAATCGGGCAGATCTGTCTTTCGCTAGCCTGCTCCAGATGCTATCTTCAGCCCGTCGAGGGCCAGGTTATGAAGCGACTATTCGCGTTAGTTCTGCTGACCGTTTCGTTCTCCCCGCTGGCTGTGCGCTCCGATACGACCAACAATGCGGCGACTGCGGTTGGCGACCCACGCTTACAAACGTTTTCCACCCAAAAACGCCAGCAGGTGGAGCAACTTGCTGCCAAGCTACATCTCGATGTGCCACCGGAAGCCCAGGACTTCTTCAAGGCGGCAGAAGCCGGTGATTGGAATGCTGTGTCGAATTCGTACGCGCGGATTCAACGGCTCACTGGTCAGCCGGGCTCAAGCCTTACCATGCCGGGCTACACCAATGTCCTCTCTGCTCCCATTCATGAAGTCCGTGACGTCTACGGCGAATTCCACCTTTGGGATGGGGCGATGTTGCAGAAGTTCGCCGAGGGCATTCTCCATTCGATTCCCGGGGGCAGCATCTACTTTGGCGGAACAGACCCTGGTCGGTTTATCATCACCGCGGTTCGCGACGTGGCGAAAGCGCCCGACATCTTCAT
This sequence comes from Verrucomicrobiia bacterium, assembly GCA_041476745.1. Lineage (GTDB taxonomy): Bacteria > Verrucomicrobiota > Verrucomicrobiia > Palsa-1439 > Palsa-1439 > Palsa-1439. The sequence goes on from JBGOTY010000098.1 coordinate 6,788, forward strand.
CATCACGCAAAACGCGCTGGCGGATAACCGCTATCTGGACTATGTGCGGCTGAGTTACGGCGAGCGCCTGTCGCTGCCGACAACCAACGATGCTCAGGCGGCTTTTCAGCAATACGCCGAAGATATTCGGACCCGGCAAAACCGGGGAGAAGCAATCGGGGCGGGCGAACAGGTGTCGGTTGACTCCGAGCACGTCGTGCACCTGCGAGGACTTGAAAGTGTCATGGCCATCAACGGGAGCCTGGCCAAATGGATTGTTGATCACAACAAGGACCAGCACGAATTTTACGTGGAAGAAAGCTACGTCATTCCCTGGATGTATCCCTACCTGGAACCTCACGGTTTGATTTTGAAGTTGAACAAGGAGCCGATGAAGGAACTGGACCCGGCAGTCGTGGCGCAAGACCGTCGGTTCTGGGATGCGCTGTCCAGAGAATTGCTGGCGGATCCGCATTTCACCGGCAACGAAGCCGCTCGCAAGACATTCGCCAAGCTTCGGTCGTCCATTGCCGGGCTGTACGCCTACCGGCATCTGACAGCCGAAGCTGAAGCGGTCTTCAAACAGGCGCTGGAACTTTGCCCGACTTCGCCAGAAGCCAACTTCTACCTGGCGCAACTGTACATGGAAGCCGGCCGGTTCGATGATGCGATTGGGGTGATGAAGTCCCTGCAACAGCGCGACCCGTCGGATCCCCATTATCAGGACGCGATCAATCAGATGGAGAACGCGAAGAAGTCCCGCAGTGGCATCGAGTAACTCGAACAGGCTCTGAGCCGTTGACCCTCCCGACACTTAACCCGTCTTCAGCGGGATGGATGACGTCGTGCATTTTCGATGATGTCTATCGTTCGACGGTAAAGGTGATATCCGTGCCGGGGACGTTGCTGACGCCTTTGCTGTCCTTCTCCGTACCATTGTTGTCTTCGCGGTCGTCGCCCACGCTATAGACCACGTAGCCTTTCGTGAGCGTTTTGTAGCGGAGTGGCTTTCCATCGAACGGGTCGGTGGGAATGGCCGGAAGAAACGTTGGGACAAGATCGCTGAGCTGGCCGGGAAGCTTGCCGTTGGCGAGTCGATAGCGTTCGACAGCCAGGGCAGTTTGCGTGTCACGGATCTTCGCGTCGGATCGCGCGGCTTTACTCGCTAGCTTACTGAGACTAGGGAGCAGCAAGCGAGCGAGGACGCGCCATTTGGTTAGATGCTCCATTTTCTCATCCACAGCCTGGAAGCTTGAAATGCTTTCGGGCGGCGGAAGCTGCGTTGCCTTCACGTAACGTTCCATGATGTCGAGGAACGCGGTCTCATCCAGTTCCAGTAGTCCTGTCGCGCTGTATGCTGCGATCAGGAATCGAGGCCAAAATGAATCTCCGTTCCCAAAGAAAGGGATCTCGTCGCGAGAAATCTTTCCCGTGCGCAGATCCTGAAAAATATCAACGCACATCATGCAACGTTCCCCAACAAGCGCCCGCGTCAACGTCTGTTGGTTCTCCGATTCTTCAATCGCGGCGGCCAGCTCCACGAGTTGCGCATCTGTCAGGGGCATTCGGTTGAGGATGCGCTCAAGACTGTACAAGGTGATGTCCTGACAGGCGTTGTGAACTAGGCAGGAGATCAGAATAGGCTCTTGATCCAGCGACCGTGCGGTGCCCAGCGAGGCAACGACTGATTCAACAGCCACTTGTGGTCGTTGTTCGTCCGTGTATTGAATTGCTTCGAATTCAAGCAGCCGTGCGGCCTCGCGAACAGAACTCAGATCGGGCAATAGCGTATTCACCCCTCTGCTCAGGTCGATGGGGTAGCGGCAGGATTTCATCAAGCTTGCTTGGTGAAGGAGCCGCAACGATTCCGCGTTGTCGGAAAGATACTCGGCAACCAGCTTCTGCATTTCGGGAGTCAATGGTTCTGTTCTCGGTGGAAGCTTGGCCATTCCAACAATGGGCAACAAGTCGCGCTTCGACCTGGAAATCGAGGAGAATTTGTTCGTATTCCTCCTTGAAGGGACGAGTACGGAGAACTGCGCTTCTTTGTTCGTCCACATCGCATAATGCGCGAAAGCCTCCCTGTAAACGTCGGCGGCATTTTCGCCAGCGGGTGGTTGCGGATACCACTTGTCGAGTTCGGCGCACGTCGCCGGAAACCCCGCGTGATGGATTGAATCGATACTTGCCTGAACGCCGAGCGCCAGCCTGTGGCGGTAAATGAAGTACGACGTGAGGATGCCCACAAGGAGGAGCACAATGATCGCGAGGCGGTGCGTCTTCCAATTTGGCGGGACTGGTGGTGGTTGGCCGTTCATGTCGTCGGTTCGGCCTGATGCAGAACTCTTGTACGGCTCCCGAGGGGCGAAGTCCATCCAAAACTTGGCTCTGGACATCGTATTCCGATAGTGGTATGATACGAAGCGTGGTCATTTACAATGAGAGAGCCTACTTCGCGAGGACGCTATGAAGGCCAAGAGCGAGCGTGACGACGGCAAGACTTCTGCCGTCGCGCTTTGCGCTATGGCGGACAAGTCGGCGCGGGCCTACTTCGCCAGGACTACGAAGGCCGGCCAAGATGGCGCAACTGTGGCCCTGTATGCGGCCCAAGAGGCGCCCCTATACGTTTTTGCGAAACGAACCCACCGTTTTTTGGATGGTTTTTTGATGCAAGTTGTTATGAATGAGGGTATTGCGTAAGAAATTTGTGCGGAAGATCGGTGGGTTCGTTTTGGAAAACGAACCCACCGGAGAGGGGTTTTGGAGGCCTTTGGGGTGGTTTTTGACGAAAATGTGGCCATATTTGGGGACGCTTTACATGGCAGTCGGGGTCGCGACGGTGACGTCCCTCCCACATTCAGGACGGAAGGCAAGGCGCGCAATTTGGATTGCCCGGGGGAGGGTTTTGGGGTATAAGTGCTTCCCTGCTAGGGTACCAGTGGTTCCTAGAGGGATAGAGATTTCCGATGAATAAACACGCAAATGCCACGGCCAAGAGCCGGGCGAAAACCGCCGCGCCGGTCGTCGAACTCGGCGCTGAATCGCACACGCCCATGCGCGGCGCCGATATCCTCGTCAAATGTCTCGAACGCGAGGGTGTGGACGCGGTGTTTGCTTATCCCGGCGGCGCGAGCATGGAACTGCACCAGGCGTTGACCCGCTCGAAGAAGATCCGCACTGTTCTGCCGCGGCATGAACAGGGGGGCGCGTTTGCCGCGGAGGGTTACGCCCGCGCGAGCGGCAAATGCGGCGTCGCCATCGCCACCAGCGGCCCCGGCGCGACGAACCTGGTCACGGGCGTTGCCGACGCCTACATGGATTCCATTCCGCTCATTTTGATCACGGGCCAGGTCCCGCGGGCAATGATCGGCAAAGGCGCGTTCCAGGAAACGGATGTATTCGGCCTGGCGTTGCCAATCGTCAAGCACAGTTACCTCGTCATGAACGTCGAGGACATTCCGCGTGTCGTCAAAGAGGCGTTCTATATCGCGAACACAGGTCGGCCCGGCCCGGTTTGGATCGACATCCCGAAGGATGTCCAGCAGAG
>JBGOTY010000099.1:0-10311 GCA_041476745.1 Verrucomicrobiia bacterium
CGCTATAGCGGACATTGCTGAAGTAATCGTACCAGTTGCCTTGTGGCAGATAAACCGTGCGCGACGTCGCGGTGTTCGTAATGACCGGCGCCACGAGCAGCTCATTGCCAAACAGGAACGAGTGGCCGGTGTTGTACACGCTGCCGTAGGTATTGGTATCCGTCTGGTTCATCAGGACGAGCGGCCGCATGATCGGCAGACCATTCGTACTCGACTGCAACGCGTACGAGTAGAGATAGGGGAACAGCGCCGTATGCAATTTCGTGTAGAACAGGTAATTGGTGAGCGCATCGGCGCCATAACCCCACGGGAATTGCAGTAGCGTGCTCGTGTCCACTTGGCGATGCATCTGCATCAACGGTGAAAAGGCCCCGAATTGCGCCCACCGCATGAACAAGTTTGTTCGTGCAGAACTGGGGTTCGAGTTTTGGTAGCCGCCGACATCCGAGGCCCACATGGAAAATCCACTCATCGCAGAGGATAGGCCCGCTACGACAACGCTGGGTAACCCATTGGCGTCGCCGAAATTCGGTTCGTTGTCACCGGCCCAGTACCCCGGATATGCCTGCGATCCCACGAACCCGCTACGGGCGAACAGCACGCCGTTGGTGCCGAGCACGTTCCACACGGATTTGTGATACTCGACGCAGTAACCGTTGCGCATCTCGACGCCCGTGCGGCCGTCGAAATAAACTGCATTTGTGGGGATGTACGTGTTCGAACCGTTGCCAGTTTCGCCATCATCGGTCTTGAATCCGCTGATAACGTTGTAGCCGCCACTCTGGCTTGTCGCAATCAAACTACTGAGTTGGTTCTGGAACCATTGTCTTGCATTCGGGTTGGTGAAGTCCACCGGGCTGCCCGTACCCTTCCACCAGTTCACCACCAGTGGCGGCCCATTGGCCGAAGCCCGCGCAAAATAATTGCTCGCCGTACCTTCCGCGTAATTGGGCGATTGGCCCAAATTCTGTCCCGACACTTCACCGCAACAGGACGAGTCCGTGTTGATGAACGGTGTAAACCAGCAGATGGTATAGAATCCATTCGTGCGCAGGAACGTCATCATGTCAGTAACTGAGGTAAACCCCGGGTAGTTCGTGCCTTCATACGTACCGCCGCCGCCAAACTGCGTCATGTTCCAGGTTAAATCATTGTAGCCGACCTCCCACGGTGAATCGAAGACGAAGACCGATCCTGGAATCCCGAGAGCGCGGTACTTGCTGATCGTGTAGCGCACTTCGCCACCCGTATGCCAGATGTCGCTCGACATCCACGGCGCAAATGCCCACTTCGGCGGCAACGCAGCCCGGCCCGTGTAACTGGTATATCGCGTCAGCACGTCGGGCAGCGACGGACCGTACACAACGTTGAATTTCACGGCGTTGGTTACGTAGCCGCCAAAGTTGCTGTTCCCCACCAAATTATTCACGACATAGCGGTCGGGCGCCGACTTGCGCATGTCGAAGTAGCTTTCGTCCGTCGAGTCCAGGTGGAAACCATAGCCCTTGGTACTCATGAACCATGCGGCGACCTTGTATGAATTGTCGCCCTTCGTGCCCGCCGTATCCATTGTCAGCATGTGGACTCTATTGCCCGCTTGATCGAGCGTGTCGAACTTCTCGCCGAATCCATAGAAGTGTTCGCTGGAGTCCGAGGGTACGGTGATGGTCGTGGACGTGAGAACCTGCGCACCCCAATCAACCACTTCATAGTGCATAATATCCGGGCTCGGGAATGTGACTTGCACGACGATGCTGGTCACGCCGAACGTCTGTGTAAACTGCACCCCGTTGCTGAGCGGGGTCGACGAGAGAACGGTGCCCCCACTGGTCGAGCTACCGTTGACCGTGGCGGATATTGGCTCCACGGTGATGGTGTTGGTCAGCGCGGTGCCCGCGAGATCGGGGCCAGTAAGCGTGACATGACCGGTATTCTGGTAGACGCGGACCTCGAAGAGTGTCGAGCCCACAACATTGGTGTAGGAGACGTACGGCCCCGACGGCTGCAGACCCGCCGCAATTATGTAGCTAAAGGGACTGGCTTGGGCGACGCTCTCGATCTCGGTGCTTTGGGAAGCATTATCATTTCCGTACAAGAAGGTCGGCAGGTGGTCGCTGTACGGGATCTTCAGGTAATACTGGACTGTATCCCCGGGGTTGAACACATTCGCAGGGATCGTGGCGGAGTAATACTTGTTCGTGCTGCCAAAAGGACTCGCCCCTTGGGTGAAAAACAGCATGTTTGTCGATGACCACGTGGAGTTGGTCGCGTTCTTGTAGAACACCGTGCTGCCCGTCTGCAATTGGTTGCCCGGATTCCCGCCCGGCCCCGTGGCCTGGTTGCCGCTGTAAATGGTGACCTGGGTGTTCGACGTGATCCCGCTCAACGGGTTTCGCATCGTACTGCTGAGGTTCGAATCGAAGCTGCTTGGAATATGGAACGCCTGGCCGAGTATCGGTTGGAAATTGTTGTTGGTCGTCAGGATGATACGATCGACGCGCATCCCGTCTTCGCGCATCCACAGGCTGAAGGTCGCTACGCCCGTTGTGTTGACGGTCAGGGTGGCGACGCCGTTGAGGGTGTTCGTCCGCGTCCATTGCCAGGCGTTATACTGGTTCAAGGTGATGTTCGCTGCGGAGTTGGTCGTGCCATTGATTCCCGCATGGACTGAGTCGTCCGTGTTGGTGACTGCGTAACCGCGAACCCAGACGTAGTGCGTCAGCGCGTTGGCGAAATTGACGGCGTAGTCCAACTCCGGGCTGGTGGTGAGCCAGGTAGCATTCAGGTTCGCCCCGACGTTCGGCAGCGCTTCCATGTATCCCGTGCCACTGAAGCCGGCGACGGCATTGTTGGCGACCCATTGAAAGTTTGTGCCGTTGGTGATCCGCGCAGTGTTGTTGGAATAACTCTCCGCCTCGATGACGATCACACCACCGGCTTCCGTGAATACGGTTTGGGCGGTTGCCGTGGTAAGAAAAGTGGAAATCAGCGCCAAAGCGCCCCAGAGATATCGAATCATTGATTTGCTGCCCTTCATGAATGCTGATCGCTAGCGTAGCATTCTCCCCGCCAGACAAGGTGTAAGCTAGCCTGAATCCCACCCCTTGTCGAACCAGCATGGCGGTCAAATGCTTTACAAATTCGGCCATTTGCAGCAGAATGAAACCCATGTTGCGTCACATGGTTGCCGGCATCCGGCACTTCGGGGTGTACCCGATGTACATCCACCAGCGGGACAATTGGGAATTCTTCGCCGTGCTCCGTGGCAAGTGCGGTGCCTTGCTCAGCGAAACCGGCCCGGCCATTCTCCAGCAGCATCATCTCTGGATCTTCCCACCGGAAACCTCCCATGGTTGGAAAGGTGATGGCCCGAACCGCTGCAAGATTGTCGTCTTCCACTTTGGCAAAGTACCGCCGCTGCTCGAGAAAGTCGCCCGCGAACGCGGCTTCTTGGATTGTGCGCTGTCACCCGCTCAAACCCGGCGGGTCGCCGAGATCGAAATGGAGTTGCGCGCGCCCTACGGTAGCGTGACCGAGAAGAGCCTGATGTTTTTTGAGAAGGCGCTCATCGAACTTTCCCTGATCGCGCTGGCCGACGTCCCATCTGCGGCAGATGCCGGCGACGTTGACCACCCGTTCCAGAAGGTCCAGGCCTGTCTCTCGTGGTACAGCGAACACATGATCGAGCAACCAAAGCTTGAACAAACCGCGCAAGCCGTCAACGTCTCCGTCCGCCACTTGCGCCGCCTCTTCTGGCAGGCGCGGCACGAAAGCCCGCAGGCCGCGTTCACGCGGGTACGCCTCGAACGGGCGATGGGGTTACTGTCGCTCTCCAACCTCAAGCTCGATGCCATCGCCGAACAATGTGGGTTTTCGAGCAGCAGCGACTTCTGCCGCGTCTTCAAAATGCACCACCACGTCAGTCCCGACGCGTGGCGCAGGAAACATCTGCCGGCCTACGAAGAGTCGCCTGCGATACGGAAATAAAGTCCGTTCGGACCGATTCCGCGGCTGATCTTCACCAGCACGGAATTTTCTCCCTCGTGCAGGCGCACATCCACCGCATCTTCGTCTGGCTCAGCGCCACGATGCACTTGCTTGTCGAACACCATCTGCCCGTTCAACCAAATTGTCAGCGCATCACCACTGCCCACGAACAACCGCGCTTTGCCGGCCCGGGTCACCTGGAACGATGTTGCACCAAACGTCGTCGCACCGTTGTTGTCCTTCCCCAGCGCCCTTTCGAAATCGACATATCCGTCATTTCGCACACAATCATCACCGACCGACCGCCATCTCACATGCCGACCGCTTACGGCCAGGTACTCATTGGTAAGATCTACGGGTAATTCGCCCGCAAACTTCGCTCCCACTCCGCCGTCAAACGGTCCTAACACGCGCCACTGTGGCAACTTGATCATTGTTAACGTTGGGCCATCCGATAGCGACAAACCTCTGATCCGTACCGGATAACTACCCACGTAGAGCCCCTCCGGTCCACTCACGTAAAAAGCGATGCGGGCCTCGCCACCGGCCGGCGCGGTAATTGTCTGTTTTGTGCCGGGCAACGCCGTGAAGCCCGTCGGCAGCGCCAACTCCACTTCACAACTCAAGCCATTCGTCCCACGATTGTGCGCGGTCAGGAAAATCTTCTCGTACCTCTGCCCGCGAATCAGTCGCTGCGTGGGCACGATACCACGCTCGTTTGTCGCGCCCGCCAATTCGACGAACACCTCACCTCGTTGATCGGTCGGCAGTGGTGGGAAAACCTTCTCGAAGTCTGCCGCGCGTTCCGCGCGAATGAAAACGGGAATCTCCGCGAGCGCCGGTTGCACCGTAAGGGTCTTCGGTCCCGTTAGTTTCTCCTTGGTCCACGCGTTCACCCATTCACCGCTGGGGAGATACACTGGACGCTCACCAGACTCGCTCAATATGGGGGCAACGAGCAGATCGCTACCCAGAAGGAACTCATCATCAATGTTGTATGTCGCAGGATCGTTCGGGAACTCATACAGGAGCGGTCGCCACATCGGGACACCCTCTTCTCGCGCGAGCTTCGCGGCGGCAAGGAGGTAATCATGCAGCGCCCAGCGCAGGTCAAAGTAGTATTTCGCGATGCGCACCGTCTCGTCGTCGTAGTACCATGGCTCACGCGGCGTCGTGCCGTGCAATTGCATGATCGGACTGAGCGCGCCGAGTTCCAGCCAGCGAATGTAGAGGTTTTTGGTCGGCGTGCCGGCGTACCCGCCGATGTCGTGACCCCAATAGGCATATCCCGACAGTGCCGCGCTGAGTCCCGCCCGTACCACGCGCGGGAAATCATTCCACGATGACGATTGGTCTCCACCCCAGAACGTTGAGTTACCCGCGCAGGATGGCGTGCCGGATCGCGCAAACGTCACTCCCACCTTGCCGAGGTCCTGAAACGCATCCAACACGGCCCGCTGATAATAGAACGGATGCAGATTATGGAACCACGGGTCGGGCATCCGTTCACCGCCGTCGGTCTTGAAACCGTCCACACCCATCGCAATCAGCGGCTCCTGGAGTTTCCGCCACCACAATCGGGCCGCCTCCTTGCGGAAATCAATCTTCACCGCATTCTCCAGCCAATCCACCCGCAGTTCGCTGCCGTCGGGTTTTAGCACGAGATAGCCGTTCGTGCTGGCCTCCGGATAGGTACTCGCGCTGTCCCAAATGCTCGGCGTCTCCCAGCAGACGACGTGATAGCCGCGACCGTGTAGATTCTCGATCCACTCTTTTGCATTCGGATACCGTCCCTGCTCGAATCGGAAATTCTGCAAACCTTCCGCCCACGCTTCGAGCACCACCGCGCCCACTTTAAGCCCGTGCGCTTCCATCTTGTCGATCACGCGGTCGATCTCATACTCCGAGAGGTACGAGTTGCGCGAAATCCACGGCTCGAACACCCAGTCCGGCACCGGCCGCGGCCGGCCCACAAGTTTCGTGTATGCCGCCAGGATCTCGCGTGGCGTGCCTTTGAATTCGAACACATCCAACCCAGATTCGGGAACCTCGATGCGCAGTTCATTTTTGCTGGTTGCACCGCAATCAAATCTCACTTTGCCTGTGCAATTCACAAATAGACCATACCCCTTGCTGCTAATGAGAAACGGCGCGCACAGGTACGACCGATTTCCTCCACCCCACGCATCCACAACCCAACTCTCCATCGTGCGCCCGCGCATGTTCAGCGCATCGAAGCGTTCACCAAAACCCCAAAGCGCTTCATCGTCTGCTAATTTCCGGGGCAGCACGGTGGCACTGAATTCGATAATTGCCGCAACAACATTGGTGTCCGCGAGAGGATAACCATGAGACGGGTCGGCGTAGATAAAGCGCACGACGTGTGGCGCAACTGTCGGCTGGGTCGGCGCTTCGCCCTGTCGTCTGACAATCTGCGCACAACCGACAAAAGCTAGAGCCAAGAATGCCCCCCGTACCGAAGCGAAACGCGGCCTCATCATTTCAATTTCACCTCAACCACGGAATGGTTCTCCTTGTCGGTCTCGTCGCCGTTTGGATCGGCAATCCAATGGTCGCCGTCGATGACGAACTGGTAGAGGTGTCGTCCCGGCTTCAGCTCGACTTCCGCGCTCCACACGCCGTCACCATCCGGACCGTGCATGACGAACTGCGGATCAAAAACGAGACCGCCGCGATTGTGGCCCCAGTCGTTGAAATCGCCCGCGAGATAGACCTGGTGCGCCTTCGGCGCGTAGCACGCAAGGCGCACGCCGTGAGAAGTGCCTTGCGGCTTCCACTTCGGGTTGCGCCCACCGGGAATGAGCACATCGCCGGAGGCGCTGATGTGGAGAATCGCGTTCTGGTCGCCGTCGCGTTCGTCAATTGATTCGGGCGCGAACCATCCATTCCCCTCGCCGTTCACGTTGAATTTGAAATGATAAACGCCCGCATCGAGCTTCACGGTCTTGCGCCAAACACCGTTGGTGTCGGGCCCGCTCATCGCGAAGGCGGAGTTGGTAATGCGACCATCCACATTATTCGCCCAACCGTTGAAATCACCCGCCAGATACACGACGTGCGCCTCGGATGCGTAACACTGAAAAAGGACGCCACCATCCGTCTTCTGCGGGAGAAGCGCGAACGATTGTGGAGGGAATTGTGTCTGCGCGGCGGCGGTCGACGTGACCAACAGAAACATCAACAACGCACGGTTCATTTCCGACGCACGATCGTCTCGAGCTGCTGCCGCAACTTGACGATACTGTCTGCCGGACAAACACCGCGCCAAAGAATGTTCGGGTAGAGCACCGTGTTGCGTCCGATGATCGAGCCGGGATTCAGCACGCAGTTGCAGCCAATATCGCAGCCGTCACCAATGATCGCCCCGAACTTGCGCAAGCCCGTGTCGATGTCGTTGCCATACTTGACCGTGACGTTGCCTTTCATCGACTTGGCGTTCGACAAAATCACACCCGCGCCGAGGTGGGCCTTGAAACCCAGAATGGAATCGCCGACGTAACTGAAGTGGGGAACCTGCACGCCGTTGAAGAGCACGGCGTTCTTGAATTCGGACGCATTGCCGAGCACGCAATCATTGCCCACAATCACATCGCCTCGAATATACGCGCTCGAGCGAATCTGGCAGTTCTCCCCAATGATCGCCGGCCCTTTGATCACCGCGCCATGCTCGATGACCGTTCCCTTGCCGACAAATACATCGTCGGCGATGTACGGCACACCGATGGTCGTACACAATCGGGCGGGCTTGAGACGCTGCTTGATAAAATCGGGCAACTTCTTCAGCGCGTCCCATACGTGCTCATCGCCGTCGAACAACTCCGGAAACGAGAACTGCTTCAGGTCGACGAAATTTCCCGCGCGAAACATGCGCGCATCCTAACGACGCGCGCGCCGCCCGGCAAGCAGTTCCGCACGCGACTCATGGTTCAGCTTAAGCTGGCGCGCGACCCAAAACCCGTGTAAAGGTCGTAACCATGAATGCGCCCCTGATGAATACCCCGCTCTCGGCGCTAGAGTATTACAACGTCGTCCGCGAGCGCATCGAACACGAGGACAACCTGATCGTGCAGCGGCTCACCTGGCTCGTTGGGTCGCAGTCGTTTCTCTTTACCGCCTACGCCATTGTGTCGAACGGCCTGATGTCCCAGCCGCCGCAACCCGCCTGCCTGCACTTCGGAGAACAACTGCAATTGCTGTTTCAGTTGATTCCTATCGTGGCAATGCTGACGTGCGTTCTCATCTACATCAGCATCCTGGCGGCGGTGGTGACCATGCGCAGGCTGCGCGACGGGTATCGTTCACGTTTTGGTCCGGAAGAAGACGCTTTGCCTCCGATCATGACCGCTGCGCCAGTCCGTTTATTCGGGCTCGTCGCGCCCTTGTTACTGCCGCTGGTGTTTACTACCATCTGGCTGGTCCTGTGGATGCACGGGCAGTAGTAGCGCGAGCATCTTGCTCTGGTCGCTCGTGGGTAACTGGCACGCGTAATTGACACAGACATAGGCGGTGGCCTTGCCGTCCATTGCCTTGATTGTTTCCAGAAACGGCAGGAGTTTCACCAGCGCCTTCTGTGATTCACCACCGTCGGCAAGAATTACAATCGCGTTCGGCAGATAGCGCTCGTAGAGAGCGCGCAGCATCGCACGCGTGTCGGCAGCATCGGCCTTACCTGCGATGACAATCTGCTTCGGCTGGCTCAGGTAGAAATCCAACGCGCAAAGCATCTGCGGCACGACTTGTGGTGCGTTCCTCAGATGACCACTAAAAAGCTGGAGCGTCTTCTCCGCGCCGTTACGATAATCGGCCCGATCAGTAAACTGCGCGAGCCGTAGCAGGAGCAGTGTCGCCATCGAATTGCCGCTCGGCTCCGCGCCATCGTAGTCTTCCTTGGAGCGAACAATAACGCTCGGGTCGCGTCCATCCGTCTGGAAGAACCCGCCCGCTTTCGCATCGTAGAACTGCGCGAGCATGGCATCAGCGAGTTCCGTGGCCTTCCGCAACCCCTGCAGATCGAAGTCCGCCTCGTAAAGATCCACCAGGCCGTTGGCAAAAAATGCATAATCCTCCACCATCGCCGGCACCGTCGCCGTGCGGGTCAGCTTGCCGTCCTTGAGACGATTGGTGAGAATGTATCGCGCAGCTTGCTCGGCGGCGGCGCGGTATTTGGGTTCATCGAGCGCTTGTGCGGCCCGCGCGAACGCGGAAATCATCAACCCGTTCCACGCCGTCAGGATCTTCTCGTCACGATGAGGTCGCACCCGTTTTTCGCGGGCAGCAAGCAGCTTTACCCGGCTCTCGTCCAAAATCGCTGCGACCTCCTTCTCCGTCTTGTGGAATAGCTTGGCGGTTTCCGCGAGCGTGAGCGTGACGTGCAGCACGTTGTTGCCGTGCTCCCAATTGCCATCGGACTCGACGCCGTAGTAGCGGCAGAGAATTCCCGCCCTGCCCTTGTCGCCGATGATCCTTTCGATCTCGTCGCGCGTCCAAACGTAGAACTTGCCCTCTACCCCTTCACTGTCGGCATCCTCTGCTGAATAGAACCCGCCTTCGGAACTTGTCATGTCACGCAATGCGTAATCGCAGGTGCGCCGCGCGATGTCGGCATAAAACGGATCACGCGTGATCTGATAGGCGTCGATGTAGCTGGAGACGAGCTGCGCCTGATCGTAGAGCATCTTTTCAAAATGCGACACCAGCCATCTTTGGTCGACGCTATACCGATGAAAGCCGCCGCCGAGTTGATCGAACAGCCCGCCTTGGCCCATCCCCCGCAACGTGTGCAACGCCATCTCGCGCGCCGCCACTTCATTCGTGCGCGCCTGATAACGGAAGAGGAAGTTCAAGGCGACCGGTCGCGGGAACTTCGGCGCCATGCTGAACCCGCCATGCACCTTATCGTAGGACGTCCGGAACTGATCGAAGCCCAGGCCGAGCGGCGCGTCATCGAGTGCTCGATTCGGGGAGCCATTCGTGCCGATACTCGCGTACTGGCCAATCGTCTCCACGATCTTGTCGGCTTGGGCGAGCACGCCGTCGTGGTTCCCCTCCCAGACGTCGTGCACGCGCTGGAGCAAATCCTTGAAGCCGGGACGACCATAGCGCGAGTCCGGCGGGAAATAGGTGCCACAGAAGAACGGCTTCAACTCCGGCGTCAGCCACACGCTCATCGGCCAGCCGCCGCTGCCGGTCGTGGCCTGCACCGCCGTCATGTAGACCTTGTCGATGTCGGGGCGTTCTTCGCGGTCCACCTTGATGCAAACGAAATACTGGTTCATCACGGCGGCGATGTCGTCGTTCTCAAAC
>JBGOTY010000100.1:0-10285 GCA_041476745.1 Verrucomicrobiia bacterium
CGGCGCCGGCGCCAAGGTCCTGGCTGACTCCACTGGCCCGAATGGCAGTGTCGGCAGCAACGTCCTGACCGGGTGCACGGGCGTCAGCATCGATCCCAATGCGGTGGTGTCGCCAGCGGATAATCCAATCGACAACACCGGCACCTGCGGCGCACCGGACGCGTTGTTCCTGGACTGCGGAGACCTGGGTATCACGGTAGACGGAAACGGTATCTGACCGTCATGGCTGCCTTGGTTGCGTGAATCACGCAACCAACAAATGGAGCGCCTGCCCCTTTCACGGGGCAGGTGCCCGTTTGTCCGGCGGCGGCAGTAGCAGTTGAGGCGCCGAGAGTCGTGGTATTCGCGTTGCGGGGATCAAGGGAAGTTGGGATAGTGAGGGATATGCGAATATTTTTTTCAGTCGGCGCGCTGGTGGTGGTTGTATTGACCACGCCTTACTCTCGAACGCTCGCCGAGAATTTCCAGACAAATGTCGTGAGTGGCGTGTCTGTGGATCTGACGGGATTTGACGTTGCGGTGGGCACCAACGGCTCCTTCAATTATTTCGAGATCAATAGCGGCGGCTCCCAAACCAACGACGATGGCATCGTCGGCGATCAGTCCACGGCCAGCAACAATTCCGTCGTCGTCAAGGACAACAACTCTTCGTGGGAAAACGGCGGCGACCTTTACGTCGGCAACACCGGCTCGGTGAATCAGGTCACGATTAAGACCGGTGGGCACATCAATTCCGTCCATGGATTCATCGGCAACGATCCGGTGGCAGGCAGCAACAAAGTCGTTGTTTCAGACGCAAACTCGCTGTGGTCCAACGCTCAGACACTCACCATTGGCGCGGGCGGGTCGTTCAACCAGCTTATCGTCACCAACGGCGGGCGGGTGAACAGCGCGTTGGGCGCGCAATCGTCCCTTGTGGGCAACAGCAGCGGGGCCATCAGCAACACCGTGTTGGTGACAGGGACAAACTCGCTGTGGAATTGTGGTGGCCCACTCATGCTCGGCAATGGTGGCGCGGGCAGTCGGCTGACCATCGATGGCGGCGGACGCGTCAATAACGGGGATGGACAGATCGGACGCCTGTCCAGCAGTACCAATAACGTTGTGGTGGTCACGGGCACGAACTCGCTGTGGAGTAATAGCGGCTCACTGATTGTGGGTGTCTCGGGTGGGGGAAACTCCGTGACCATCCAGAATGGCGGCATGGCCAGCAATGCTGTCGGGTATGTCGGGTTTTTCTCCTCCGGCGGCACCAATACGGTGCTGGTAACGGGCACAAACTCGCTGTGGTTCAGTAACGTCAAGCTGGTGATTGGCAACAATGCCGGAGGCAACCAATTCACCATTGCGAACGGCGGCTTGGTGCGCGCGACGAATGTGGTCATTGGGGCGGGGTTGGGGTCGGCCGGCAACAACCTCACTGTTCTTGGAGGGCAGCTCACGGTCACCAATTCGTCCAGCAAGGCTACCCTCAGTATTCTCGGCGGAACGATGACACTGAACGGCGGCACGGTGACGGTTGACCAACTCATCGTCACGAATGTCACTGTGGGTATCACTATCCGAACCAACCTATTCGTCTTTAACAGCGGCCTGCTCAACACGAAAAGCACCGCCGTGACCGATGGCCTGCCTTTTATGGTTGGTGTCGGGACAAACACCGCGACCCTGAACTTGCTGGGAGGCGCGCATTCTTTTTTCAATGGCCTGGTAGTCTCCAGTAATTCCCTGCTGACGGGCGTCGGCACCGTCACCGCGAATGTCACCAACCAGGGAGCCATTGGCCCGGGCAATCCAGCGGGCCAACTAAGTATCTCTGGGAACCTCACCCTGCCCTCCAGTTCGGCGCTCAACTTCGACCTTGGCGGCTACACGCAGGGCACACAATACGACTTTCTCAATGTGCTCGGCAGCGCCACGCTCGGTGGCCAGATTTCACTCAGTTTCATCAACGGCTTCGGCAATACCATCACGAACGGCCCGAGCTTCGTACTGCTTACCGGCGGCCCGGTGACGGGCGCCTTTGTCAACGCACCCAATGGCTCGCGTCTGCAAACGACTGACGGCCTCGCCGATTTCCTCGTCACGTACTTACCATCCGCCTTCGTGCTGAGCGATTATCACGACTTGCGCGACAGCATTGGTGATGGCATCCCCAATTGGTGGCGTGGGAAGTATTTTGGCGGCAGCGGCACAACGACCAACGGCCAATCCTGCACCCTGTGTGACGCCGACGGCACGGGCCAGAACAACCTGTTCAAATACACCGCGGGTCTCGACCCGACCAACCCGGCGGCGGTCTTCGTATTGACGGTCGCCAGCGTGAGCGGCCAGCCGAACCAGGAGAACCTGATCTACAATCCGATCGCCGCCGGTCGCACCTATACGGTCGAATCGAGGACCAACCTGGTTACTGACAATTACGCCGCGCTGGCCGGCTTGACCAGCCCGCTAACGAACGTCAACCAAGTCACCGTTACCGATCTGAACGCGACCCAAGCACAGAAGTTCTACCGCATACATATCAGCCTGCCGTAACCACGCAAGGCACGGTCATTGTTTCGGTTTTTGGGGCGTGCTTGAGGAAGGGGGGGTCCACTTCAGGGCGACTGTCCTCTCTTTGTCCGGCCGGGGAGCATTTGCTGGACTGGTGGTGAGATTAGGAACGCGGATCTCCCGTCCGCACTTGGGACACGGAACGAGAAGACCGGCTCCGGCCTCGTCGATCACCATGTGCTGTTGGCACTCGGGGCAGCCGAAGGAAATATCCATGGACCACGCCACTCCTTTCTACCGCCGGCTGAATGCTAGTCCCGGGCTGTGCGTACCGCAAGGAATTTCCAAACGCGCGGTCGCCTTGGTGGCGCTCAGGGATAGGTGATATGGATGCGATAGAACTTGTTGGACTGGGTCGCATTCAAATCGGTGATCGTCACCTGGCCGCCGTTGGTCGCGGGACCGGCAAAACCGGTAAGCTGCGTCCAGGCGCCGCTTGCCAGATCGACGCTGAATTGCGGGGTATAGGTTCGGCCCAGAGCCACGGGATTGTAGAGCAGATTATTCTGTGACGGCTGGTTCGATACGCTGGCGATGTTGAGAACAAACACCGCAGTCGGGTCCAGGGGATTCAATCCCGTGATGTACTTGAACAGGTTGTTCTGGCCGGTGCCGTCGGTATCTTCGTCGGCCAGCGAATTGTCGGCAACCTGGCCCGTTGGGTGGTTGAAGTACGCGAGCATCCACCAATCGGGGATGCCGTCGCCGTCGCTATCAAGGTCGGCGATCTTGCGGACTTGAATTCCCGAAGCGCGGGCGTTGTCGGTCATGGGAATGAAGTCCATTTCGAGTTGCGTGGCGGCCACGGCGCTCGTGAAAACGCGCGGCACCGGGATGTTCTTGCCGCCGGCGGTTGCAAAGATATCGAAGTTGGACAGCACCTCCTGGCCTTGAAGGAACACATTGAACACTCGCTGGTTGCTGCCACTCCAGAATGTTTCCGCCTCGAGCAGTGTCGTTTCGTAGAGGCCCGGGGGGCAGTCGAAGAGGTAACTGTACCCGCCGGATGCGGTGCTGTAGCGTTCGCGCTGGTAGAGCGGCCAGACGTTCGTGCAGACACCGGAGATCGCGTTGTTGACGTAACCGCCGTTGCCGCTCCCCGAATACCCAAACGAACCGGGTGTGTACGCCTGATCCGCCACCCACACGTTCGCGGCGCAATCGGTGACGTTGCTCGGGTTACCAGCGCTGATGCGCGCGAGGTAGGCGCCCGGCACATTGATAACGCGCACCGTGACGGATGGCATACTCGACAGGTTGCCCGATCCGTCGGTGGCGCGCGCTGAGATGGTGTGCAGACCGTTCAGCATAGTTGCCGTGTTGAGCGAAAACGACCAGTTCGTCGTACCCGTCGCGATGCTCCAGCCGCCATTATCGATGCTAACCTCGACCTTCGCCACCGCGACGTTGTCGCTGGCGTTGCCGGTGATCGAGACGGCGCCCGTGACCGAGGATCCATTGACGGGCGAGTTAATGACGACGGTCGGGGGGATCGATTCGAAGATGGGATCGGCGATTTTTCTGACACGGATGGCGGATACGCGGGCGTTTGTTTCCGACGGGGTGGTGACATCGTTGAAGTCGATTTCGAGCTGTCCACTGGAGACCATGTTGGTGAACGTAACGACGATCGCCTTGTTGGACCCACCCGCGGCGGCGAAGATATCGAAATTACTCAAGACCTGCTGACCGAGGATGGATACATTGAAAATCCGCTGGCCGGGGGCGTTCCAGCGAGTCTCGGCGTTGTCCAAGGTTGTTTCGTAGGTGCCATTCGGACAATCGAACCGGGCCGCGAACGTCACGCCGAGATGTTCCGACTGGTAGAGGACATCGTCATCGGTGCCCGCAATCGGGTTGGGGATCATATTGCTGCTACCACCATTGATGCCAAACGAGCCCGCATGATAGGCGCGATCTTCCACCCACAGCGCTCCGCCGCGGTCGAGATAGGGACGGCCGCCACCGTTAATCCGAGCCTCATAAGGGGGTGGCGATGTCAGATTGAGATACGCGGTAATCAGGTGCGGCTGGGTAATCGATGCCGCGGGCAACGCCATGCGCAACAAATGTTCCGCCCCGTCGAGATAATAACCGGAGGTCGCCGCGGCCAACAATTCCGCGCTGGTCACGCTGGACAACGGAACGCCGTCGGCCACGACATTGGAGACGGCATTGGTGCAATACAGTTCCACCTGCCAGGCGCGCTGCGTTGGCTGCCCAGCGTATGAGCCTGTTGCGGCGCCGATGTTTACGGCAACGGTGTTGCTCAATGTCCCGGCGCTGATGGTAGTGGTGGCGAATAGATTGGAACGATATCCATTGGAAGCGCCGTCGTCATCGTAGAGTGTGTAGCTGGCGTTCGTGCTGCAGTATACGCGCGCGCCGCGCTGGCTGCCGTCGTCGAACCGGCTCGATTCAACGTAGGGGCCGAGAGGCGTGATCGAGTTGTCGCGGTAGAACGTCGGGATCTGTCCCATGGGAGCCGGCCAGTTTGTCGTCAGCGGCGCGGTCAGCACTTGTCCGCCCCAGAGGTCGATCCACTTTCCGGCTGGCAGGTAAACGGACCGCGAGACCGCTCCCTGTGCGGTAACCGGGGCGACCATGATATTCGACCCGAACATGAATTGTGTGCCGTTGACGAGGACATTCGTATCACTCGCAAACGCCAGCGGCAGCGCGCGATCCATCGGGATTCCTGTGTCAAACGTCTCGCGCGCCATCGTGTACTCGTACGGCAACAGGCGATAATGCAACTTCATCATGTTGCGGCAATGATCTTGCACGAACAAATCGAACTCGTACGGCGCTACCGGCTTGCTGTCCACGCCGTGTGCGCGAAACACCGGACAAAATGCTCCGAACTGAAACCACCGCACATAGAGTTCATCCGTCGCCGTTCCCGTGAACCCGCCGATGTCGCTCCCGAAGTAGTTCAAGCCCGACAAACCATAATTGCAGATCGCATTCAAATGCGCCGCGAAAGTTGTCCAATCCGCGCCGGTGTCATTCGTCCAATGTCCCACGCCAAACCGATGATCGCCCGCAAACCCCGACCGACTCAGGATGTACAGCCGCGCATTGGGATAGTTTGTGGCAAATCCTTCCGCCAGTCCTTGATGCCACAGAAAGTTGTACACGTTGTGCATCTCCGACTCGCGATGCCCGCCAAACAGGTAATCATTCGCGTTGTCCTGTTCCGGCTCGCCGAGGTCCGTCCAGAATCCGGCAATGCCCGCGTCATACAACGGCTTGATCTTCGAAAACCACCAACCGCGCGCCGACGGGTTGGAAAAATCGACGTAGCCGGCCGTGTTGTAAAACCCGTTGTTCACCTGGATGCTCGGTGTCGTCATCGCTGCGTCGGTGGTCAGGAGATAATGCGCCGCTGCCGCTGCATTGAAATTGCTGAGCGCGGGTTGATTGGCATTGTTGAGGTATTCCTCGTGGATATTGATGGTCTTGACGCCCAAGTTTGCCAGTGCTGTCAGGTTGCTCGACGGATTGGGAAAGTTGGCGTTATCCCACGTCAGTCCGCCCATCACGCTCGGCGACCCAAACCAATACAAATCCAAAATCAGCGTGTCCACCGGCAAGTCATTCGTCCGAAACGTGCTCACTGCCGTGTACATCTGCGACCAGTTGCGATACCCATACTTCGACTGCATGTATCCCATTGCCCAACGGGGCGCGACAGGCGCGGTGCCGACGATTTGCCCATACCGATTCAACGCATCCGCCGGGGTGTTTCCACCGATGAAGTAGTAATTCAGTTCACCGGAGGCGACCAGGGCGCGCCATTGCGTGGTGCTGGAGAGGGTAAAATCCCAGGTTTGTGAAAACGTATTGTCCACGAACACGCCGTAGCCCTTCGAGGACACCATCAACGGCACCGCCATGTCCGTCATCGCTCCTGACGAGAATCCGCTGCGCGCGTTATAAAGTGTGCGCGTCTGTCCGCGATAGCTCAGCGGCTTGCCGAGCACGAGCCCGAGTCCGTAGAATTGCTCGCCACTCGGCATGCCAAACGTCTCGCTCAGGTTGGTGACGGAACCGCTGGGTGTGCTGACGAAGCCGGTGGCATTCGTGTCGGTAAGCCACACCGTGCCATCCGGCTTGCGGAACGTGAGGTGGAACGGTGTTTTGGACACGTCCACCCGCAGACCAGAAGTTGTGACGATCAGCGTGCTCCCGTCAACCACGGTGATCGGAGGGAGCACCCAATTCTTGATGACGGTGAAGGAAGCATTCGTGCTGAAAGCCACACCGCCTGGCTCCAGGCGTACCCGGGCGACATTCGCATCCACCAGGTTCAACTTCACGACGGCGGTTGCACAGGTAAACGTGAGTTCGTTCAGCGAATTGCTGAACCAGGAAACCACATTGCCGGGATCAGCGAGACTGATGGCAGGCAGGCCGAGTAGAAAGGTCAAAGAGAGCGTCGTGGCTCGTTTCACAAGCACATTTTGCCCGCCAAACCTTGAATAATCAAGGCTGGACTGGCCAGGTCAACTGCGGTCGGTCTGCACTCTCGCGACGACAAGGATGGACAAATTCAGAACGCAGGTTCAGAATAAATTTCTTCGGACTGACACACTGAACTACACAGGCTGAGCGATGCAAGTACCGGAGACCATGCGCGCAATGCTGCTGGAAACGGCGAAGCAACCACTGCGTCTCAGGGAAGTACCCATACCCCGTCCAAAGCCGAACCAAATTCTGATTCGCGTTCATGCTTGTGGTGTGTGCCGGACGGATTTGCATATCCTTGATGGGGAGCTTTCAGAACCAAAACTACCCCTAATACTCGGCCATGAAATCGTGGGCCGTGTCGTCCAGATCGGCGGGAAGGTTGAAAACTTTCGCATCGGCGACCGGGTGGGTGTGCCCTGGCTGGCGTCAACCTGTGGCACTTGTCGTTACTGCAAGAAGGGCCAGGAGAACCTTTGTGAGAATGCGCAATTCACTGGTTATACGGTCAACGGCGGCTTTGCTGACCACACGGTGGCTGACGCGGGGTTCAGCTTTCATCTGGCGGCAGGCCCCGGGGATGCAGAGACTGCGCCGTGGTTGTGCGCCGGTCTGATCGGCTACCGCTCGTATCGAATCGCTGGGAAGGACGCGCGGAACCTGGGACTTTATGGATTTGGCGCGGCGGCGCACATCCTCACTCAAGTGGCGGTCTACCAGAAAAGACGAGTTTACGCCTTTACGAAACCAGGGGACAGCAAAGGCCAGGAATTTGCCCGACGCCTCGGAGCGGTGTGGGCCGGTGGTTCCGATGAACAGCCGCCGGAACAACTGGATGCGGCCATCATCTTTGCACCCGTCGGCGCGCTGATTCCGGTTGCCCTTCGCGCGGTCGGCAAGGGTGGCACAGTTGTTTGTGGCGGGATTCACATGAGTGATATCCCTTCCTTTCCGTACCAACTGCTTTGGGGAGAACGAGCCGTGCGGTCGGTCGCCAATCTGACGCGTCGTGACGGTGAGGAATTCCTGAAGATCGCTCCCCAGGTGCCGGTCAAAACCCAGGTACAGGTTTATTCGCTTGATCGAGCCAACGACGCATTGCACGACTTGCGTGACGGGAAAATTGAGGGCGCGGCTGTTCTCTCAATGGGCGTGTCCTGATGCGATCCTCAAAGCCTGTGTTGAACACCCCGCCGAGAACATGAAGAATATTCCACCAACTGTGGATCGGCGACGAGGATCAACAGACGCTTGCCGCATCGGTTCGAGCATCGTCGGTTTTTTTGCGGGCGATCTCAACCGGCGGACGATGCTGATTGCGGTGATTCCGCTCATAGTCGTTTTCTTTTTTGGGAGCCTGGCGCTGGCCGTGGCGCTCCTGCCACGAGCTTACGATTGGAGGGTGATGAGCATTTCTCAATTGCTCTACCCGCGCGTGAATCCGGAATTTCATTTCATTCCCGCGATCGGATTGGCCTTGTCCGGTGTGCTGCTGCTGCCTTTTGCCGGCTACGTCAAACGCCGACTCGGCTTTGATTCGCCGGTGGTTCGGGCCGGGGCCGCTTTGTTTGCCGGAGGGGCGGTCTGCCTGGTCCTGGCCAGCGTGATCACCTCGCATCCGCTGCATGGACGCGCGACCGTTCCCAAGTTGCACGAAGTACTGGGCCGCGCCGCCGGGGTGGGGCTCGGTGTGGGAATACTGCTGTTCGAATTCTATGCCCTGAGGCAGCGCCATCGGACGGGAAGTGATTTGGTGAGTCGCCGCCTGGTCTTTTGGTGGAGCTTGATCACCTGGCCGGTGGTTGTCCTGCTCCTGCTCCGGCTCATCATCGGGGTTCATTTCCAGATCCTGGAGCCTTTTGCCAGGACCCTCAAACAATCCGTGGCATGGCATCTGGGGTTCTGGGAATGGATTGGATCAGTGGCCGTGATTATGTTTCTGGTCGTTTCGGCGTGGCTGCTGCCCGGGCCCGATCGGGATGGTGCTGCGTAACAAGCGGGGTCTGCTCCCGACGACTACTCCCTTCGCGACGCTGGACTAAGCGGGACCGAAATGGCATATTCCAACTTGCCACGGTTGCCGGCGTAGCTCAATTGGCAGAGCAGCTGATTTGTAATCAGCAGGTTATCGGTTCAAGTCCGATCGCCGGCTCCAGTTTGACCCACCGTCCCCCAGAGATTGCGCGGCGCAGGAAAGTCGTTGAACAGGCGCGGCGGTGGGGCTAGTTTCCTCATGCCATGCCGGAAGACAAGCGGCCGAAACGAATGATGCATCGCGTCCTCGTGGTTGACGACGACTACGATCTGGCGGTGTTGCTGGGCGAGGTGCTGACCTACGAGAACTGCGAGGTTGATATCGCCGGTAATGGCATGGAGGCGATGGACCGTTTGCGCACGGGCGACTACGACGCCGTGATTTGCGACTTGATGATGCCCCGCGTCGATGGCGAGGTCCTCTACAACGATGTCGTGCGGGACTACCCGTACCTTGCCACCCGGTTCCTCTTCATCACGGGCCAGCCGTCGCGCAAGGCCGGGTTCAGCGACTTCATCTGGCGCACGGGCAATCAACTTATCGAGAAGCCGTTCGACGTCCATCAACTCCGCACCGCTATTCGCGAGGTGTTGGAGCGTTGAGTTGTTGGGTCGATCCCCGACACTTTTGTCCGGTCGCGAGCCCCTTTTTGGCCGGTAAAACGCACGTTCCTGCCCGATCTCTATGGCGAGTCTGTTGATTTCACGTGACTTGGGAAGTTGGCAGGGCTGGTGCTAAAGGTACCAGCGTCGGGTTGGGGGATGCCCGGCGGTTCACAGGAGGTCAACCCAGCCGTGACGTGGTTGCGGAACGATCTGCGGCCGACGCACGGAAGAACAAAACCGCGCTGAGCAACAAGCGTTGAACGATCGACGCGCGCCAGACAGAGAGCGGTTCGAGCAATAAACGCAGGGCCGAGTTTCCCATTCTGTGGAAATTCGGCCCATGTGTTTTAGGACGTGACCGCCCGAAGCCCGCCGCTATAATCCCATCCGCGATGGCGAGTGCGAAATCCCAACAGTCAAGCGACGGTCTCACGCCCATGATGCAGCAATATCGGCGCGTGAAGCACCAGATTCCGCCGGATGCGCTGCTGTTGTTCCGGCTGGGCGATTTCTACGAGATGTTTTTTGACGACGCCAAGGCCGCCTCGCAACTGCTCAACCTCGCGCTTACCAGCCGCAACGGGACCCCGATGTGCGGCATCCCGCACCACGCCGCCGA
>JBGOTY010000101.1:0-10245 GCA_041476745.1 Verrucomicrobiia bacterium
ATCTGCATCGCGCCAAACACCGGTGTGGCCGAGGCGATCCAGCAGGAAGCGCAGGAATACCTCAGCGCGCCGCCCAGCATGCACCTCATCCCCCCCTGGATCGTGCACGACGCTCGCACCGCCGACGAGCGGGCGCACCATACCCTGGCGCGTCACACGTACGCAAAACTCCAGCAGGCCGGCGCCAAACGATTCAGCGATCCCGCAGTCATCGCGCTCCAAAAACGAATCCTCCAGGCGCAGAAGCGGGGTGATCAGGACGACGTTGCGGCCTTGCGCGGCGACATGAAGAAGTTGTCTGCCGATCTGGCTCGGAGTGCCATCGAGGCTGTCCGCAAGGAAGGCGAGGGGAAGGTTGACACGCAAGTTGTTGACCTCTACGCGGCGCTGCCGACGTATCCGGGCACGAACGGAGATTACCGCACGACGCTGCAGGCCATCTCCGTGCGCTTGGGGCAGATTCCCTTGTCCGACGGCCAACCGTCGCCCGGTGCAGAGCGTTACTCCGCAGGGTGGGGGACGGTGACGCGCACGGGACTGGTATTGAGTTTCCCGTGGCTCTCACTCCACGATGCGTTTAACGGGGCGCCGGCATTCGCTGACTGGCTGTGCTCGAAGGGGTGCATCAGCCTCCGCTACGACCTCCACCCCGGCGGATCCCTGGTCGATGACGAAGATCAATGACATCCGCCGTACCGCTTCTGAGTTGTCCTTGTCGGCATTTTCTGGCATACCGTTCGGCATGGCTGACGAACAAAAGCCGAATCTATCGGAACCCACCAAAACCGAAATCTGGCGCGAGGTCGAGCATCGCTTCAAAAATCCACCTGCCGATTTTGTTAAGCTAATCGAAGATGAAGTCGAAAAGCGCGTCGTTCATCGGGTAAAGATGTATAAACTTGTGGCATGGATAATTGTGTTAAGTTTGATCGGATTCGCGAGGCTGTTCTGGAACGCTTCTCTATCTGAGGTAAAGACAGCAGTCGATAATCAACTTACGAATAGCGTCGCCATCGAAGCAAAAAATCGCCTAATTGCTATCACAACTGACGCTGAACATCAGAACCTCATTCTGTCGAACACGACGGAGACCTTGAAAAGCCAACAGGCGGTGCTTCAAGGAAACGAACTTGCTCTTGCTTTGGAGCAAAAAAAGGCTTGGCAGCAGGCTCTCGACAATGTGAGGGCTTGGGAGGATGATCGGTCTAAGCTAGATAGAGTCGAAGCTGACGCTCAACTCGTCTCAAATCTTACTCAATCAGTCGTAGAAGACCAGAAGTCCGTCTCGAATCGACTCGCGCAATTGAATCAGCAGGACAACGTTGTTCTTTCAGAAGATTTGCCGAAGCTCTTCGTCATTCAGATGGTGACAAATCTCGTGGACGGCAACCGAATTGTTTTAGATTTTAGCCCCGTTACACAGACGGTTAAAATCAGAATAGCTCCCACGAGATTTTTAGCGCCCCTTTCGGATGGGAATAATATCGGTTATCTAAACGGACGAACTATAATCCTCACGAACCAGAATGTTTTAAACCAAATGAGCCGTCTAACAAACAATCAGCAGATTGCTTCTGTCGAGTATATCCGAGCCTCCAAAACTAAGTAGGCTCGCCCTCAAACCCGCTAGTTTCTCCGCTGGCGCGATTTCGAGTTGCGCGACGATTCGACGGCGGATGCGCCAAAGCAGCGGGAGATTGTCGCCATAGCCAACCAAGACAACCGCACCCGCCGACAACCGACTCGGTAGGTGGATTTTACCGCTCGAACTGCTTGCCAGCACTGCCATGGGCTTCTAAAATCCAGCCCATGACCTTGGCGCTTTCTCCGCATCAACTCCTCGAGACCCATTTCGGGTTTCGGGAATTCCTCGAGGGGCAGGAGGATGTGGTCAATGCGATTGTGGAAGGGCACGACGCGCTGGTCATCATGCCGACGGGTGGGGGAAAATCACTTTGCTATCAATTGCCGGCGTTGGCGCTTGAAGGAATCACGGTTGTGGTGTCGCCACTGATCGCCTTGATGAAGGACCAGGTGGATTCGCTGCTGGAAAAAAAGATTCCGGCGACTTTCATCAACTCATCGCTGGGCCAGTCGGAGATGAACGAGCGGATCGACGCGATGGTGCGGGGGGAGTATCGGCTGGTGTACATCGCGCCGGAGCGTTTCAAGAGCGAACGCTTTGTGCAGGCCCTCGCGCCGCTGTCCATCGCGCTCTTCGCGGTCGATGAAGCGCACTGCATTTCGCAATGGGGACACGATTTCCGGCCCGACTACCTCCGCTTGAAATGGGCGTTGAAGGATTTGGGCCAGCCGCAGGTCATGGCGTTGACCGCGACCGCGACGCCGGAGGTTCGCGAGGACATCATCGAGCAATTGGGGCTTGGCAAGTTCGGCCGGCAATCGCCCCGGGTGTTCGTTTCCGGGTTCGCGCGCCACAACCTGACGCTGGGCATGACCTCGGCCAAGGGCCGGGCGGAGAAGCTCGCCCGCATCGTGGAATTTACGCGGCAATTGAAGACCGGCATCGTCTATTGCGCGACGCGCAAGAACGTCGAGAAGGTCGCCGCACACCTCAAGGGAGAGAAGATTCCCTGCGTTGCCTATCACGCCGGGCTGACCGACGAACAGCGCACCAAGGCGCAGACCAAATTCATGAACGGCGACTGCGCCGTCGCGGTGGCGACGAACGCCTTTGGCATGGGGATCGATCGCTCCGATCTGCGGTTCGTCATTCATTACGACATCCCCGGCAGCATCGAAGCCTACTACCAGGAAGCGGGCCGCGCGGGCCGCGACGGCGAACCGTCCCGCTGCGAGGTCCTCTACAACTATGCCGATGTGCGGACGCAGGAGTTTTTCATCGAAGGCGCCAATCCATCGCGGGAAGTGATCGCGAACCTGTATCACGTGCTGCGCCGGCTCGGTTCACACGGTCCCATCGAAATGCCCATCGCCGAGATTGCCGAGTTGGTGCCCGCGACGAAGAACAGCATGGCGGTCGGCTCGGCGTTGTATCTCTTGGAGCGCGCGAATTTCATCCAGCGCGAGTATCGTCAGGGCTCGCGCACCTACACGACGCGGCTCGTGGATCCGATCAAGCCGCTCGAAGAACTGCCCATCGATTTCGAGCGCTTGGACAAGAAACGCGTGCGGGACTTTGCCAAATTGCACCGCATGATCGAGTACGCCGATCACCACGGTTGCCGCCATCATTTCATCCTGCAGTATTTCGGCGACATGGAGACGGGCGAGGGATGCACTGTCTGCGACAACTGCCTCGCCAAGGCCGATTCCGCCGCCCGCTTCCCGACCGACGAAGAGACGGTCGCCATCCAGAAAGCCTTGAGCTGCGTGGCGCGCGTCGACGGTCGTTTCGGGCGGGGACGGATTGCGCAGTGTTTGGTCGGG
Source organism: Verrucomicrobiia bacterium (assembly GCA_041476745.1). Taxonomy (GTDB): domain Bacteria; phylum Verrucomicrobiota; class Verrucomicrobiia; order Palsa-1439; family Palsa-1439; genus Palsa-1439. Next base: position 3,412 of record JBGOTY010000101.1, read on the forward strand.
TCGCGCTCGAAGGAAGTCCTCGACACCGGTCTTGATCGGTTGAGCACGTATGGATTGTTGAAGGATTTGGGGGAGGACTACGTGTGGGGCTTGCTGAACACCCTCATTCGCACCGGCTGTCTCGCGGTGAGCAGCGGGCAATACCCGACGCTGTCCTTGACCGAGTTGGGCGGCGACATCATGCGGAAGAAGCAGAGGATTCCCATGGTCTTGCCCGAGGTCAAAGCCAAATCGCGTCCATCCAGCCGCGCGCAGAAGGGTGCTCCGTCCCGACGCGACGAGCCCGCCGATTATGACGAGAAGTTATTTGACGCGTTGCGCGCCTGGCGGCGGGACAAGGCGACCGCCATGGGCAATGTGCCCGCGTATATCATTTATCCCGACCGGACACTACAAGAACTGGCCCGCGTCAAGCCGCAGTCAGATGCCGAGTTGTTGGAAGTGCGCGGCATCGGCCCCGCGAAGGCCCGGCAATTCGGCAAAGAGACGTTGGCAATGATTCGCGAGCTTGGCCATCGGTAGAATTGGGTTTCGATTTGCGGGCGTTGAAAAAGTGTTCTATTCTTCTGTAGGTATGTTGGGGTCGTCGAATCAATCGAGGGTAGGCGGGCCGTTTGAACGGTTCTCCGGCCCGCTTCGCGATTTGGTCGCCCGCTTCGGCTCCGTCATACAATTCATCATTGTCCTCAACGTCGTTATCTTCTTCTTTCAACTCATCGGCAATGCGGTAAAACTCCCGTACCTGGAACAATACCTCGCGTTGAGTGGCGACGGCCTGCGGCACGGCTTCGTGTGGCAGCCGTTGACGTACATGTTCCTGCACTACGACATCTGGCACATCCTGGTGAACATGCTTTTTCTCTGGTTCTTCGGGAAGGAAGTGGAGTACTTCATCGGTCCGAAGCATATCACGCGGCTGTATTTGGGCGCGGGGCTCGCGGGCGCGGCCCTTTGGCTGTTGTTCAACTTCAACTCGGCCGCAACGGTGCTGGGTGCGTCAGCGGCCGTGTTGGGCTGTGTCATCGCCTTTGCGACTCTGTTCCCAGATCGCGAAGTGACGTTGCTGGTTTTCTTCGTCCTCCCGGTTACGTTGCGAGCGAGGTATCTGGCGCTGATCGCGATCGCGTTGGATATTGTGCCTCTGTTACAGGGTGCTGGTACCAATGTGGCCCATCTCGCGCATCTCGGTGGCGCGGCGTTTGGCTATTTTTACATCAAGCAACTCGGCTACGGCCCGACACCCAGGTGGTTGCTCCGGCTGCAGAGCGTCACCGCGCGGCTGAAACCACGCCCGCGTCCGACTCCGCGCAACATGTCGTCCGAGGAATTCATCCGCGAGCAAATCGATCCAATTCTGGATAAGATCGCCCGTGAAGGCATGCAGAGCCTGACCCGCCGCGAGCGGAAGATTCTTGAATCCGCCAAGGATTTAATGCAGAAGCGACAGCGGTAAACCCGCATGTCGCGTACGCGTCAGAACAAGCCCTCGGTGAAAGCCGCATCCGCGCGGCGATCGGTTGCGACGAAGGCAAACCTGCTTCCTCGGCTGATTGGCAAACGCCCGTCCTCGAAGCCCGCTGCGCAACAGTTGTTGCGCGATCACGGGTTTCGGGATGTCGCGCGAGTGCTCGCCGCCATCGGGCGGTTGTACGAAGACGAATTACAGCGTCGCAATCTGGCGACGATTTTCAGCCATTTGCTCCGCGCCTGCGAGAAGTCGGCCGATCCCGATCGGGCGCTGGTCAATTTCGAGCGGCTCGTGGCCGCTCTCCCGAACCCCAACATTTTCTATCACTACCTGCATGAATCGCCGGATCGGCTCGATTTGCTGATCAAGATTTTCGCGCACTCGCAGGCTCTCGCCGATACGCTGACGCGCAACGCCGAGCACTTCCACTTCCTCATCGCGCCGCAGACACTCGAGAAACCGCGCGAGAAAGCGTGGCTCGCGGCCGAATTGAAGCGGCTGCTGTTGCCGATCCGCGTGCCCGCGCAGAAGTACGACACGATCCGCCGCTTCCGTCGCCGGGAAACGCTGCGTATCGGCGCGCGCGACCTGATCGGGGGAGCCACGGTGGAGGAGACCACGCTGGAATTGTCGAACCTCGCGGACGTGTGTTTGCAGTCGGTGTTTGAGATCGCGCTGGGCTCCCTGCGCGCGCAATACAAATTGAAAGCCAGCACGGCGATTGTCACGGGACGCTTTTCCATCATCGGCATGGGAAAACTCGGCGGACAGGAACTCAACTACTCCAGCGATGTGGACGTGATCTTCGTGTACGGCGAGGAAGGGACGCTCACGCCGACGCTGACCAACCACCAATTCTTCACCAAGCTTGCCGAGGAAATCATCCGCGCCGTCGCCGCGTCGAGCGCCGAGGGAAATATCTTCCGCATCGATCTCCGACTGCGACCCGAGGGGAAATCCGGCCCGCTCGTGCGGTCGCTGGATAGTTGCGAGAACTACTACGCGGAGTTCGGCGAGACGTGGGAGCGCATGGCGTTGATCAAGGCGCGGCCCGTGGCCGGCGATGAAAAAGTCGGCGGGGAATTTATCGGGATGGTGCAGCCGTTCGTGTACGCGCGGCACGCGGGCGAGAACGTCATCCAGCAGATGGCCGCCCTGAAGAAACGCATCGAGGAGGAAGTCGTGCGCGAAGGACACCTCACCCGACACGTCAAACTCGGCATCGGCGGCATCCGCGAGATTGAATTCATCGTGCAGGCGTTTCAGGTATTGCGCGGGGCGCGGCTGGTGCAGTTGCGCGACCGCAACACGTTGCGAACCCTCTTGACGCTGGTGAAAACGAAGACGCTCTCGGAGACGGAAGCGGCGAAGTTGGCGGATGCCTACCGGTTCCTGCGCAACGTCGAGCACCGCTTGCAGATGGAGATGGAACTGCAAACACATACGATTCCCGACGAGGAGCACGCGCTCTATCGACTGGCGCGCAGCCTGGGATTCAACACGGTGAAGACGTTTTACGCGGCGCAGGAGGCCCATACCACGGCGGTGCGGAAGATTTACGAGTCGGTGCTCGCCGACGCCGGAGTCAGCGGCGCCGCGAAGACGGCGGAGACGTTGCTGGCGCCGGACAAACTGCCCAGGGTGTTGGCGGATGCGGGATTTGCGGATGTGCCGGCGGCGCTGAAGGTGGTCGAGAATCTCTGGGATGGACCGGGATTTGGGCACGTGTCGCAGCGAACGAAAGACCTGTTTGTCAGCTTGTTCCCCGCGCTGCTGGGTTGCTCGGCGCAGGTGGCGGACCCCGATGCGGCCCTGGCACGGTTCGACAAATTCGTGAGCGCCTACGGCTCGCGTGGTTTGTTGTACGAGATTTTCGCGAGCCACTCGAAACTTGTCGAAATGCTGATGCGGTTGGGCGATGCGAGCCGATATTTGAGCGAAACGCTCGCGCGCCAGCCGGAATTACTCGACGAAATCAGCGGCGGCGCGCTGAGCGATCCGAAGAACCTTGACCGTATGTACAAGGAATTGTGCGCGGCGCAGGAAGAGGATTCGGAACCGATGGCGGTGGCGCGGCGTTGGAAGCAGTCGGAAATGGTGCGCATCGGGATTGAGGACGTGATGGGTTTGGTGGACATCGAGCAGACGCACGCGGAGCTGACGGCGCTCGCGGAGGCGTGCCTGCGCTTCGCCGTGGCGCACGCGCAGCAGGAACTCAGCCTCAAGAGGCTCCCGTTCATCGTGATCGGCATGGGCAAATTCGGCGGCCGGGAACTCGGTTACGGCGCGGACCTCGACGTACTCTTCGTGGGCGGAACCGGCGCGAACGATCAGGCCCAGGCGATCAAGCTGGCGTCGAGCGTGATTGATTTCATGAGCCGGCAGACCAGCGCCGGTGCGTTATTTCCGGTGGACCCGCGGCTGCGGCCCGACGGCGTGAAGGGGACGCTGGCGAGTTCGTTGGACGCGCATCGCGATTACTACATGAAGCGCGCGCAGCTTTGGGAGCGACAAGCGCTCATCAAGGCGCGCTTCGTTGCGGGGGATGCCAAACTCGGCCAGGACTTCATGCGGATGGTGCACGAGATTGTCTACAGCCGCGCGGCAACGGCGGAGGAACTGGAACAGCTCCGGCAGATGCGCCACCGTATCGAAACCGAACGCGGCGACCAGCAGCACGCCGATCTCGAATTCAAGACCGGCCCCGGCGGGCTGGTGGACGTGGAATTTCTGGTTCAGGCATTGCAACTTCGCCACGGTCACACCTACCCGCAATTGCGCACCGCCCACACCCTGGCAGTATTAAACCGCCTCACCGCCCTCGGTCTCATTGAAGAAGACCCCAGCGCGCTGTTGCGAACGAATTACTTCTTCCTCCGCCGCATCGAGTCCGTCCTGCGCCGCGTCGAGAACACCAGCATCTCCAAAATCCCCGTCGACGATCGCGAGCAACAACGCCTGGCCAAACGCCTCGGGTTTGCCTCCGCCGCTGATTTTCTAAAAACTTATCGCCACGCCACCGGCAAAACTCGTGAAGTCTACGAGCAACTTTTGCCCGTCAGTTGACTACGGCGACGAGTTGCGTTCCAACTCAAGAAGCGTTGGTCCGACGAGGTTGCCAATGTAGGTGCCTGTCGAGAAGATGACGAATACGAAACCGACGATCGCGACCAGCACGGCGACAAAGGCCCGGAAGTGTTGTTTTTCAAGGCGTTCGAGTGATGGCGTATAGGCAATGAGCCCAATCACTGCGGCCACGACGATGACGGCGTCAACGCTGGCCCGCTGCCAATAGCTGCCGCCCAGATGCAGCCACATTCCAAACTCATCGAACGTCAGCCCCATGGCCAGCCCGTACACCAGCGCGGCGAATTCAGCCTCGCGTCCGTCGGGCCGCGCGAAGATGGAATAACCACAAACGGCGGAGAGCAGTAAAATGCCGTAGTTGAGATGGTGAACGTGTGTGCCATGCAGGAAAAAGTAGAAATTGGGCATTCGGCCCGACATGATCAGGAACACACAGATTCGTGAAATGATGAACGTCATGATAAACCCGAACAATGCCCGCCGCGCCGGCCGGTCGAACGTCTCCTGGGGATGCGTGGATTTGAGAAGCATGGGGATGTTCATCGCTCGGTATCCTACTATTGCGCGTTGTGAGCGAGCAAAGCGAAAATAATTGTCAGAACGCCTGGTAAGCACGGGATTGACGGGGGCGGGGGATTCATGTTAACCGCTTGGCGAAGCCATGCTGATTAAGAACGCCACGCTGCTTTCGCTTGCGGGTTCGACGGTCGAGCGCGCTGACTTGCGCATCGAGCGAGGTTTCATCACTGCCCGGGGAAAGAGGCTCAAAGCTACGACGGGCGAGAAGACGCTCGATCTCTCGGGAAAGTACGTCATGCCGGGGATGGTTTGCGGGCACACGCACCTTTACTCGGCGCTTGCGCGTGGAATGCCCGCTCCCAAGAGAACGCCGCGCAACTTTTACGAAATCCTCAAGTATCTCTGGTGGACGCTGGATCGCGCGCTCGACAACGAAGCGGTCTATTACAGCACGCTCGTCGGCGCGCTCGACGCGGTGCGTTGTGGAACGACCACGCTCATCGATCATCACGCTTCGCCGAATTTCATTCGCGGATCGCTCGGCACAATGGGGGAGGCGTTCGAGAAGGTCGGTCTGCGCGGTGTACTGTGCTACGAGGTGACCGACCGCAACGGAATGCGCGGCGCAAAGCTCGGCCTGGAGGAAAACGAGACCTGGGTCACGAAGAACCGCGGGCCGATGTTCGGCGGACTGATCGGCGCGCACGCCTCGTTCACGCTCTCCAACGAATCGCTCTCGGCGTGCGCGGAACTGGCCGAGGGCTTGAAGGCGGGCGTTCACATTCATGTGGCGGAAGATCCCTGCGACCAGGCGGACTGCACCAAGAAGTACGGAATACGACTGATCGACCGACTGGCCGAGGCTGGCGTGCTGGGACGCAAGACGATTCTCGGGCATGGCACGCATCTGGACAAGGCGTCACTCGACGTGGCGAAGAATGCGGGTTGTTGGTTCGCACACAACCCGCGCTCGAATATGAACAATGGGGTCGGCTACGCGCCCGTGAAGCAGATGGGCAAACGCGTGGCGCTCGGCACCGACGGCATTGGTGCGGACATGTTTGAGGAAGTGAAGTTCGCGTGGTTCAAGGCGCGCGATGGGCGGAACGGACTCGGCATCGGCGACGTCGTTGGATTCCTCACGGGAGCGCAGAGTTTGGCATCGGTGCTCCTTGATACGCGGCTCGGGGTGCTGGATGTGGGCTACGCGGCGGACCTGGTGGTGCTGGATTACCCGACGCCCACGCTGGTCACGCCGCAGAATCTATACGGTCATCTTATCTTTGGCATGTCGTCGCAATTCGTGACCGACGTGATGGTGAATGGGCGCTGGGTCGTGAAGAATTGCCGCGTCGTCGGTGTGGATGAAGAAAAGATTCGGGCTGAAGCGCAACGCGTGGCCCGAAAGGTGTGGCAGAGATTCGAGAAACTGCCGCCGAAAGGTTGATCAAGTTTTTGCCGCGATCTTCGCGTCGATCTCGCGGATCATCGCGGTATTCTCGGCGATGACTTTGTATTCCACCCGGAAGGAGTACAGGTTGAAGATGACCACGAAACAGGAAAACCATGCGTGCGTCATTCCCTTGAGCATCCCGACATCCTTGGCCCCACCCAGCCAGGCGGCGGCGATGATCAGTAGGCAGGAAAGCGTGGCCAGGCCCGAGGTGCGGCCCTTGAATTTCTTGGTGCGGCGGACATAACCTGTCATTGGATCATCCGGCAGATCGTACGTCTCGACCGCTTCCTTGATTCCCTTTCCG
>JBGOTY010000102.1:0-10165 GCA_041476745.1 Verrucomicrobiia bacterium
ACGCCCATTACACGATGCTTGTGACGCTGTCGCTGATCGTGACTCTGGTCAGGCTTGTGCAGTAATAGAACGCAGAGTCCCCGATGCTGGTGACGCTGTCGGGGATCGTAACGCTGGTCAGGCTGGAGCAGCCAGAGAACACCTCTTCCCCGATGCTGGTGACGCTGGTGCCTATCGTGACGTTGGTCAGGCCGGAGCAGTCAAAGAACGCCTCGACCCCGATGCTGGTGACGCTGTCGGGGATCGTGACGCTGGTCAGGCTGGTGCAGATAAAGAACGCCCACGATCCGATACTGGTGACGCTGTCGGGGATCGTGTAATTTCCCGCTTTGCCCTCAGGGCATTGGATGAGCGTGGTCCGGCTGTTGTCAAACAAGACCCCACCCACACTGCTATAGATGGAATTCAGCGGATCCACCGTTATCGCGGTCAGGCTGGTGCAGTACTCGAGCGCATAGTCCCCGATGCTGGTGACGCTGGCGCCTATCGTGACGTTGGTCAGGCCGGAGCAGTCAAAGAACGCCTCGACCCCGATGCTGGTGACGCCGTCGGGGATCGTGACGCTGGTCAGGCCGGAGCAGTAAGCGAACGCCTCGTCCCCGATGTTGGTGACGCTGGTGGGGATCGTAACGCTGGTCAGGCTGGTGGACCACCGGAACGCCTCCTCCCCGATGTCGGTAACCAGCAAGCCATCAATCGTGTTGGGGATGGTCACCGCGCCGCCGGAACCAATGTATTTGGTGATGGTGCACGTGCCATTACCGTTATCATTGTAAGTGAAATCCTGGGCTTGCACCGCGGCGGGCAGCAGCAGGAATAGCAGCAGCGGCAGTAGCCTCGTGGCGCAGACAGTTCCAAAACGCCCGGCCATCGTGTTCGGGCTGGTTGTTCTCACAAACGCGCTTTTTGTTTTCATGATGACGTCTTCCTCGCGTGCGAAAGGCACGGTGTTGAATTGCGTGGATGGACACCTGGGTAACGGGCGCTGAGGGCACACTGGTTGCGAGCCTGGGTCAGGTAAGAGGCTGCAGGGATTGGGGAAGCGCTCGCTACCGGCCACGCCTGTTAAGACGAAACTATAGTTCGAGCCCATTCTCGCGCCGACTCGAACCCGAAACTGGTCAGACGAGCGTCCTCGCTATGTCCCCCTCGCCGATTGTGAAAATTATCACAAACTTGGCGGCCTGTCAATCTTGCATTTCCCGGCGATTGGGGGAGCGGGACGTTGACCCTAGGTGGGTGTAATCTGGTGAGCAATCTCGTCAAGAGGGTGGTCATTGCCGCGAATGGCAGCGTCACCGTGTCACCTGTCGGCAGTGACAAGCTGACGTTGAAGGTCAATCCCAACACGGGACAGTTCACCGGGAGTTTCCTGAATCCAGCTATTGGCAAGACGAGCAAGCTCAGCGGCACGCTTCTGCAGGGCGACAATTCCGCTGCCGGAGTCTTCCAGGGTTCAAACCAAACCGGTTTCGTCACCCTCGAACCCGCACCGTAAGACGTTGGCGGTGCGGATGACCCGCCCGGTGTCGGCGTTTCGGGAGGCGGCACAGCGACAACCCGTAGTGGAGGGATCTTCATGCCAAGGCTGAACTCCAAATGTCGAATTAATCGGATGTGGGCCGAATGGCGGTACAACGGGTAATGACCAGAAACATGCGATTGTGCGGGACTGGCCCCTTTCCGGCTTCCGTGCTACTTGTTTGCCGTTCAGTTCTCACGGCTGCGCTCTGGTTCACGGTAGCGAGATGAGGACGCGGTAGAACTTCTGCGTCTCGACAGCGCTCAAGTCGGTGACGGTGACTTGATTGCCGTTGGTCGTCGGACCGCTGCTGCCGGTCAGGGTCGCGTAGGCGGTGCCAACAAGGTTTGTCGTGAACTGCGTCGTGTAGGTGCGGCCGGTCGCAAGCGGATTGAAGATCAGGTTCTTCTGGCTCGGCTGGCCGGTGAGGCTGGCGATCTTTAACACGAACACCGAGGCCGGATTGGTCGGGTCGAGGCCGGCGACGTACTTGAAGAGGTTGTTCTGGCCGGTGCCATCCACGTCAGCCGTTGGCGCGGCGTTCGGATTGTTCAGGCCGAAGTACTGCACCTGCCAACTATCCGGGAGACTGTCACCCGCGTAGCTGCCGTAATTGTCCCCATTGCTGTCCAGCACCAGTAGCTGGGCACTGCCCGGCGTGCTGAGATACGAGCCGCTGAACGTGCCGTTGGTGGTGGCGTACACGGTGGCTGCAGTGGCCAGACCATTCCCATTGATGGACGCGAGTGGGTAGGCGACCGGGCTCCATGCGATCTCGTTGCCGGCGACCACTGATGTCGTATTGTCGTCCAATGTGGCGGTGCCGCTAAGTTGGCTCGTTGCGCCTTCATTGACTAAGGAGGGTGTGCCAGCGACAGAAAGACTGGTCACCTCGGTGAGTTGGCCGATGTAGCCATTCTTGGCCATGTCCACAAAGGCGCTGGAGATGCCATCAATACCCCCGACGCTACCGTCCATCGCATAATTGGCACTCGTCGCGCGCTTGCCGCCGCCGTCAAGCGTGCTGGTGGTGACCACGCTGGCGGCGAAAGCGGATGTCGAAAACAGAAGCGCGAGCGCCAAGACCATTGTAGGGCAACCGCTCTGGTTGCCAAATCGCATCGAACCGATGGCAAGCAACGCGCCTGGCCGATAATTCCTGACTCGTGTGCGTCTCATTTGCCCACCCTCCTTTCCAGTTCGTCGAGCCGTTGTTCCAACTTCGCATTCCGCGCCTTCTCTTCGCGCAATTCCTGATACAAACCCTGAATCGCCGCCAGCGCCACGCCATCCTCGTCGGTGATGCTGATGTGCTTGTCATCTTCGCCGACGCCGAAGGCCTTCTTGAAATCCTGCGCCATCGGGCCGATGTGCCGGATGGAGGGGTCCTGCGTTATCAGATTCCACTCGGTCACGGGCATTTGGGACACTTTCTCCAACACACCGCGCACATCGACGGGTTTGAAGTTCTCCTTCACGTTGCGATCGCTGGCGGGGCTCCAAGCGTTAGCGCCTGGTGCAAGTTGCACCCCGACGTTGGCCGCGCTGGTGGCGAAGAAGCGCACGCCGCCGGCCGCGCGCACGTTGAACTGATTGTTGCTCGTTGATACGAACGGCGTCGACGAAGAGAGATCCGCCCACACGAATGCGCCGTCATTGGTGGCGCGCGCGCCCTGACCCGCAGCAAACGAAAGCTTCCCGCTAGCGGTGTTATTGGTGCCGCCAGGAACAGTAGCTCCAGTGCTGGAGGCAGTATTACTGAGTCCCCCGCCCACGGTCGAATTGTCACCGATGGCGGAATTGTATTGGCCACCTCCCGCCGCCGCATACAGACCGCTGGCAGTATTCTCGAAACCGCCGCCGACAAATGACCCAAGGCCTCCGGCTACATTCTGATCACCTCCGCTGACGGTCGCTGCGTCGTTGCTGGCGATGTTACCGTAGCCGCCGCCAACTGTTGATTCGACGCCGGTGGCGGCGTTATCCAATCCCCCTGCAGCGGTTGCATAGTCCCCGTTAGCAGTGTTATCTCTTCCTCCCGCGACCGTTGCGTATTCACCTGAGAAGATACCGCCGCCAGCCTTGTTGTTTTGGCCGCCGCCGACGGTGTCTCCTACGCCACTAGCGGTATTAACATGCCCCCCGCTGACGGTTGCAAAATCATTGGTGGCGGTGTTACCGGAGCCCCCACCTACTGTTGGGTGGCTGCCGCCTCCGGCGAGGTTGAACGAGCCACCACCAACTGTCGCGAAACCAGCACTGGCTGTGTTGTGGTCGCCTCCGACTACGACGGAACCGCCGCCACTTGCGGTATTGCCTTCGACTACGATCCCATCAACGCCGCCTCCACCTACGAATGCGCCGGGTGCGCTGGCAGTATTGCCGGCACCACCGCTAACCGTCGCGAATGTGTCATTGGCGGTGTTGTTTGAGCCGCCAGCGATGGTGGCGTACGTACCAGTGAGAGTGTGGGCTGTGCCAATGTTGAGACGCCGGCCCTGCACGTCGCTTGTCGGATCAACATTCGCTGCTATCAGCGCATAGCCGACTGCGCCAATACGCTGGTCAGGGCTGAGTTGCTGGAAGCCCGAGACGCCGTCGTTGAACCACACACGCAGCCGGACATCGGCGTTGGTAAATACGATGGCCGGTATGGCAATGGTCATGTTGGGGAGGCTCGTGTCGCCTAGCAGCGCCGAGTACACTCCTTTGGTCACGGTCAGCGAGATGGCCGCCGTGGGCTGGCTTCCGCCGGCGCTGCTGCCGTCATTGCTCCAATGGCTGACGTTGCCCGCCCCGTTCACCAGCGCGAACTTGAATTGCCCTGTGCCGTTGAAATTCGCGCCGTTGGCAACGACGCGGCCCTGGTAGTTGATGATGCCCGGCACTTGCGCCCACGAGGACGATATCGCCAGCAGACACATCATCACGCCGGATACGACTATGCTGTTTGTTCTCATGATTGCGCTTCTCCTTTGGTCGATTTCTGGGGAAAACATGGTCTGACAGATCCCAGTGCTTGGGAAATTGCCGAGCGGCAATCCGTCGGAACTCGCCGTAGCCCTTGGCGAATGATGCGATATGATGGGTTTCCCCTCATCAAATGGCATTCGTCACCTCGCTCAAAAGCTGTATTTTACAGGTAGGCACGGCAAAGAAGCAAAACGTGATTTTCCACTTAAAGTGGAAACGACAGGTGGGACGTGCGGGCGTCTTAGCGCTTCTTCTTCGGCAACGCCAGCAGACATTCCGCCGGGACACACTTGTCCGCCATCACGCAGAACAGCCGGCACGGCGGCACGCCGGTATAGTCGGTGAGCATCTCAAAATGGCGACCGGTCGGAAACCGCTTCCCCGCCTCCCAGTAATTGACCGTGGCAACCGCAACCCCCAAATCCTTGGCGACCTGCTTCAGGGGGATGTTCTCTTTCAGTCGCCAGTTGCGGAACGCAGTCGCAAAGCTGGCGCGGATATCGCAGTGGAAGTCCTTCTCCTGAGCCACAGCAAGAGTTTACACAAATTTCGCACGCAAGCGAAGCACTTAATCCCGGAAGCGCACGAAGGGTCATGGTTGTTGATGAGCTGGCAATGCTGATGTGGCCCCCCAAACGCCAGAGCCGTGCTCGGAATTGCGCTGCAATCGTCCAAGCCGTCCGCTCAGGAACCAGCCTCAACTTACGTTCTTCATCAGCCGGCTACGGTTTTCGCGCTATTCTACACTCTGGAACCCCAAGGTTTACGGGCCTTTGGAAGAAAAGCTTCCCGGATGGAGAGCCGCTTTCCTCTGGACATCGAATTACGATAATGGTATGATCTTGGGTGTGGATTGTTTGACAAACTACTTTGCTGAGGCTTCCGCCTCCGCGAGACCGCTACGGCGCGACAAGATGGCGAGAGAGTCCGTCTTCGCCAAGACTTCGACGCGACTCGCTGCTGTGCGCAGCTTCCGCCTTCGCCAAGGCTTCGGCGCGACACGCGGGGCCTATATACGTTTCTGCGAAACGAACTCAGGGGTTAAAGTGCGCAATAAGAACCGTTTAGCCGGTCGGCCCTGGCAAATTGGCAAGGTTGCTGAGGGTGGCGATGCGCGGACTTTCTTTCTTGGATGGCTGTGGTTAGTGTGTTCACCGCAAGAGCGCGCATGAGAAACACGAAGATCACCTGCACGATTGGGCCGAGTATTGAGTCGCCCGAGATGCTCGAGAAGATGATTCGGGGGGGGATGAATGTCGCCCGCCTGAACATGAGCCATGCGACGCATGAGTGGACCCGTGAGGTGTTTCAGCGCATCCGTACCGCTTCCGATAAGGTCGGGATTCCCTGCGCGATCATGATGGATACGCAGGGGCCGTCGATTCGCACGGGGGACCTCCCGATCCCGATGGAATTAAAACCCGGCGACATTTTTGAGTTTACGGTCAAGGGCGCGCAGAGCGAGGAGGAGAAATCAGTCGACGTCAATTACCCCAACCTCATCAAAGACATCCACGAGGGCGACACGGTGCTCGTGGACAACGGGGTCATTCGCTTGCGGGTGCTGGAAAAGTTGCACCGGCGGATGCGTTGCGAGGTGCTGACGGAGGGGGAGTTGGGATCGCGCCGCCATATCAATCTTCCCGGCATTAAGATCAGCATGCCTTCGATTACCGAAAAGGACCGGCACGACATAGCCCTGGGCATTGCCCTGGGCGTCGATATCATCGCCCTGTCGTTTGTCCGCGAGCGGAAGGACATCGAGGAACTTCGCGAAATCCTTCGCGCGGGGAATTCGGACGCGAAAATCGTCGCCAAAATCGAGGACCAACAGGCCGTGGTCAATCTGTTCGACCTGATCGATGCGGCGGATGCGATCATGGTCGCTCGTGGCGATCTGGGCATCGAGTGTCCGTACGAAGAACTGCCGATCATCCAGCGCCGAACGGTCAAGGCCTGCATCCGCAAGGGCAAGCCGGTCATCGTCGCGACGCATATGTTGGAATCGATGATCGAAAACCCGATGCCCACGCGCGCCGAGGTCACGGACGTGGCGAACGCCGTTTTTGAGCAGGCGGATTCCGTCATGCTTTCGGGGGAAACCACGGTCGGGAAATACCCGCTGGAATGCCTCGAAGTGCTCGACCGCATCGCCCAGCGAATCGAGCGCAGCGGTGGCGCTGGTTATGCCGAGGACGTCGAATTGACCGAGGAACGCCAGAAGATCGTCCGCTCGGCGGTGGTCATGGCGAATGAATTGAAAGCCAAAGGCATTCTGGTTTTTACCCGTTACGGGCATATGGCGCAGTACACGTCGTGGCTGCGGCCGAATCATTCGCGCATCTTTGCTTTCACGAATAACGAACGAATTCGCAACCAGCTGAACCTGCATTGGGGCGTGATGCCGCAGGTGATCCAGTTCAGCGAAGACCCGGAAGTGACGGTTCTGCGCGCGGAACAAGTGCTGTTGGAGCGCGGCTTCCTCTCCAAGGGCGACCAGGTGGTCATCATCTCCGACATCCTCGCCCGCGACAAAGTCATCAATGCCGTTCAGATGCGCATTGTCGAATAGCCTGCCTGCAAGGCAGGCAGCAGTTGGCCCGCAGGCTGCTACTAGGAACCTGTCAGGGTTGAAGGATTATGCAGCAACATCTTGCTAACTGGTTGATACAACGACATCAACAAACCGTCCGCCGCAAGCCGGACCACCCGAAGGCGTGGTCGAAACTTTATACGATTTGCACGCAGGAACGCAGACCCGCGGAGTTTGTGCAATTCTGCGAGGAGATCATCAAGGCCCATCCGGGCAATCGCCACGCGTGGACATTTCTCCAGCTCAGTACCAAGGACGACGCGAACCCTGGCGACCTTTTGGCTTTCGCGAAAGAGGTCGTGTGTCTTCACCCGGACGATGAGAGCGCGTGGACCCGGCTCGACGCCGCTTATGAAAGCCAGGAAGACGACCTTGACCTGATCGGTTTCGCCAAGGAGATCACCAAACAGCAGCCCAGCAATCCCTTCGCTTTGGCGCGTCTGGCCCTGGCCTACAAGAACCAGGGCAAGTACACCGAGTTGATCTCCACCTGTTTCCAACTGTTGACCGCGAAACCGGAGGACGCACAAACCTGGTGCAATCTCGCCGATGCGTACGCGGCCCGTTGCAAGTACGACGATGCCATTGCGTCCTACGAAAAGGCTATTGCGCTCAAGCCAAACTATGTTGTCTCGTGGAACAACCTCGGAAACGTGCACCACCTCCAGGCGCAATACGACAAGGCAATCCAGGCGTACCAGAAAGCGATCTCCATCAACTCGGGAGACGCCACGCCGTGGGTCTGGCTCTGCCTCGCCTACGCGGAAATGGGCAAGCCGAAGGAGGCGTATGAAGCGGTCAAGAAAGTTGAAAAGTGCCTGCCGCTCGTCGCCAGTATGTTGACCGAGGAACTGGCGGAGAAGTTCTCAACCGTCGCTGTTGGTTGAAGCCGGTTTGCCCCGCAGGAAGTCCACTCGCGTATCTCCATAGATCGCCTCGCGCACCGATTCCCACGGCGTGGTTACAGCCAGTGCATCGCGCTTCGCCGACTCGAGCACCAATAATCCATCGCCCGACAGCAATTGTGGCAAGACCGCATCACGTAACAACTCCTGTGCTTCCTGGCCATAGGGCGGATCGGCAAAAATTAGTGAGAATGTTTCCCCGGCGGTTGCGAGCTTTCGGAGTTGATCCTTCACTGCGGCACGAGCCACGGAAAACGCGCAAGCCACTTCACGGTTCCGCTGGAACGTCGCCAGGTTTCGTTCCAGGCATTCAGTGGCACCGCGCGCATTCTCCACAAACGTTACTGATACTGCCCCACGACTGGCCGCCTCCAGTCCGAGCGCGCCGGTTCCTGCAAACAGATCCAACACCCGCGCCTCGACAACGCGTGCGCCAAGGCTGGAGAAAACCGCCTCGCGAATGCGGTCCGCTGTCGGCCGTACGTCCGCACGTGGCACGGCGAGCGGCATTCCCTTGGCGAGGCCGGCAATGATGCGCATGGCTACTTGAACAGTTTCCGCAAGCCCTTCTCGATCAGTTGCTGGCCGACGCCCTGGGCAATGCGTTGGGACAGGTCGGTCTTTGGTGAATTGTAAGGCCCCGTCACGGTGAAACTCAGCGACAGTGAGCCGTCCGCCTGTTCGGTGAAGAGACCGAGGATTTCTTTTGGGACGGTGCCGAGCGCCCCCCTGGCAAACGTGATCGTCAGTTTGTGATTCAGCGAGTAGTCCGTGAGAGAGACGGAACCTTTGCCGGTGATTTGTACCTGCGGTGACGTGAGCCGAATGACCGGCGTCTGCATCACGTTGTTACTGATTGAGAATTCCAGCACGCACTCGCTGAACTTCAGGTCATGGAGCGCGTCCATCTGCAGGAGCGTTGCCAGCAGGTTCAATATCGGGATCTCCATCAATTGGCCGCCATCGATCTCCGTGCGGCCGTTACCGACAATCGTCGGGAGCCCGCCCGTGCCGGCCAACGCCGTCGCCGCCGTCAGTTTGCCGCTCATCACGGGTTTCGTCCCGGCTTCCTGCAAGAACTTCGCCACATCCGCGTCCTTCACCTGCAGGTTGACGGTGTACTTGAGTCCATCGCTGAATTTCACGGAGATATCGCCTGCCAAAGTGCCATCGGCGAGCTTGCCGCTTAACGGCGCCAGCTTCACCTCGTCCGACCCGAGCGTCACGGACGTGGCAACTTTCTCGACGAAGAGCGCGTCGGCCAGGTTGATCTTGTCGATGCCCGCTTTGCCCGTACCGGCCAGCTTGTTGTCGATCAGACTGACGGCACTTGAGAAATTGATGCCCTCCAGGTTCACGACCGCCTTGCCCTTGTCGCTGACGAGCGACACCGCACCCTGCGTAAGGGCGAGCTTGGAAAGGACAATGTCGAGCGGGGCCGCCGTTTCGGATTTTGTCGGCGCTGGCGTCGACGCTACGGGCGTCGGATTGGGCGCGCTTCCTTTCGCGCCGATGGATTCGTAGTTCCACTCCTTCTTGTCGTTTTGCGTGAAGGTGATGACGGGCTTGTCGAGGGAAAGCTGTTCAATCTCCACGCGCCGACTCAATAGCGGCAGCAAGCGGTAACGCAGGATGAAGGCATCGGCAGTGAGCAAATTCCCGGCAAAACCCGCGGGGTTGCCGATGGTCACGCCGCGCAACTCGACGCCGCTGAAAAGCGACGCTTGGAAGCTATCAATGCGTACATCCGCCCCCAATTCTTCACGTGCCACTTTCAAGACCTGCTCCTTGAATGCGGGCGATTGCAGATAGCGGTTGGTGAAGTAAATCCCGGCGCCCACCAGTGTGAGGACGAGCACGATCAGCACGGCGACGATGATTGAGATGATTTTGACGACCTTCACTGTCCACCTCCACTAGTTCGTATTTGGCTTACCATGGATTGTCGCCTACAATAGACGCGCCTTTTAACAATGGACAAGCTCTTCGTCATTTTTAATCCCGCCGCGCGCGGAGAAAAGACTCGGCGGGTTCGCAAATTCCTGGAGACAAAGACCGGGCATTCCGTCACTTTGGCGCCGACACAGCGGGCGGGTGACGCGCGGTTGTTGGCTGCCCAGGCAGCGAAGGAGGGTTATCGCGTCATCGTTGCTGCCGGTGGTGACGGCACTA
>JBGOTY010000103.1:0-10148 GCA_041476745.1 Verrucomicrobiia bacterium
CCGCTGCAGCATATTAATGACGAAATGTTGAAGCAGATGCTGCGCGATACGAGCGGGCAATACATTCGCGATCTCATCGCGCGCATTCGTCGGGGCATTCCCGGCATCGCATTGCGCACGACGTTTATTGTCGGATTTCCGGGCGAGACTGAGAAACAATTCGAAGAACTGCTGGAGTTTATCAAGGAAGCGAAATTCGAGCGGCTCGGTATGTTCCAGTATTCACAAGAGGACCATACGCCCGCCGGGGCGATGGTCGGGCAGTTGTCCGTCAAGGAGAAGAAGAAGCGTTACCAGCGCGCGATGGCGCTGCAGCAGCAGGTGTCGCGTGAAGTGCAGGGCGCGTTTGTCGGCCAGACGATCCGCGTGCTCATCGAAGAGCAGGCCAACGGCGGCTGGGTCGGCCGTTCCCACGCCGACGCCCCCGAAATCGACGGGAGCGTGCAGGTTGCGGGGACGGCGCAAATCGGCGAGTTTGCGCGGGTGCGGATTACCGGCGCGAGCGAATACGATCTTACCGGCGAGACATGGCGCGGTGCCAGCATCGTAGCTGTTTAAGCGGCGGCAGTTTCGTCTTCCCGCTGTAGAGGTAGTTCTCCACAATCCCGTAGAGATCGTAATCCACAAACAGCGGACGTCCCGCGATCAGATACTCGGACGCCGCCAGCATGTTGTCGATGGGTCTGAGCAGGTCGGCGAACTGACGGTTAAGCTTCGCGCGGTCGTGCGCCCACTGGGCGACGCAACCCTTGCCGAACTTTCGCTCTTTGTGGCGGGTCAGCATCGTCCGCTCGACGAGGGGCAGCGTGGGAATGACATAACTATCATCCACCTTGAAACCGATGCCTTCCAGATCGTTCTCGATGTAGCGCGCCAGGATTGCCTGGATGCCTTCCTTGTCACGCGGGAACAAGCCGAGCTTGTGCTTGCGGTCAACGTATCGGGCCACCTCTTGCCCGAAGTCGGTGAAATCCCCGACCGCTGTCTTGCCGTCGGTCAGGCAGGGCACGGTATAGGCGCGGCCTTTCGTCGCGCGAATAATCGCCTCACGGTTGTGCGACGGTATGTTCTTGATCCGATGCGGAATTCGGTGGCGTTCCAGAATCCGCCGGATCGTGATGCAAAACGGTGACCAGGGGAATTGAATCAATGTAATCATGGTTCCTTGTGCAGGCATTTCCCATTGGCGGCGATGATCTGTTTGTACCAGCGGGCGGAGTCCTTGAGAATGCGCTGTTGGTTGCTGTAATCGACGTAGATCAGGCCGAACCGCTCCTTGAATCCCTCCGCCCACTCGAAATTGTCCATGATTGACCAGTGAAAATAAGCGCGCACATCGGCTCCCGCCGCGATCGCGCGTTCGAGCGCCAGCAGATGGCGGCGCGTGAAATCGATGCGCTGTGGATCATGCACGCGCCCGTCGAGCGCCACCCAGTCAATGTTCGACATGCCGTTTTCCGTCACGACAATCGGACGCCGATAGCGTTCCCAGTAAAAGCGCAATCCCCAGTACATGATTTCGGGGGTGACGGGCCAACGAAAGGCGGTGAGATCGTGCCCAACCGGCGGCGGGACGCGCTCGGGTTTGCCGCCCTTGCCGGCGCGGACTTTGTTACCCATGTAGGCGTTAACTCCAAAGAAATCGACGGGTTGAGAGATCGTCTCCATTTCTTTTTGCGTAAATGATGGGGCGTCCTTGCCGAACAGCTTGAGGCCATCCTCAGGATAACGGCCTTTGAAGACCGGATCCATCCACCAGGTATTGTTCCAGCAGTGTTTGGCGGAGATCGTGAACATGTCCTGCCGCGCGGCCCGGATATCCGCGGCGCCATCAGTGGCGGGGTAGGACAAGACCGCGAAGGGCGCGTAGCCGATTTGGGGTCGCAGGGTGGCGTGCTTGCGAATCACCTGCGCGGCCTTGCCGTGCGCCAGCAGGGCATTGTGGCCAACGCGCAGGAGCTTCTTGAACGGGAGTTTGTCACCGGGAGCGTGCCGTCCATCCTGGTACCCGAGAGAGATGAAGACCTGGGGCTCGTTCAACGTGATCCAATGCCGGACGCGGTCGGATAATTTCGCCACGACCGCGCGGGTGTATTCTGCAAACCAATCCGAACTGTCGGGATTCAGCCAGCCGCCGCGACGGTAGAGCGCAGACGGGAGATCCCAGTGGAACAACGTCACCCATGGCGTAATGTTCGCCGCCAGGAGTTCGTCGACCAGTTTGTCGTAAAAAGCCAGGCCCCGGGCATTGACCTTGCCCACGCCTTCCGGGAGCACTCGCGGCCACGAGATGGAAAACCGGTAGGCTTGCAGCCCGATTTCCCGCATCAACCCCACATCGTCCTGGTAACGATGATAATGATCGCAAGCGACCGCGCCGGATTGCCCGTTCCAGATGGCGCCTTTCTTTCGGCAGAACATGTCCCAAATCGAAGGCCCTTTGCCGTCCTCATTGCTGGCGCCTTCGACCTGATAAGCGGCGCTGGCGGCGCCCCAGACGAATTTCTTCGGAAAGCTCATCTCGTTTCGCGATCTCCCCTAATGACCCTTTGTTTCCCCGCGCAGCAACTCAATCGCGTGCGGGATGGCGTCGGCGACAAATTCGAGGCACTCCACCGCGCCCTTGGGGTTGCCGGGGAGGCAAATGACGAGTGACTTGCCGACGATAGCGGCCAGGCTGCGCGACAGGATGGCGTGGGGAAAATGCTCGAAACTCTTCGCGCGCATCACCTCGCCAAAACCGGGTAACTCCTTCGTGGCGATTTCGCGGATGGCCTCGGGCGTGACGTCGCGCTCCGCGATGCCGGTGCCGCCGGTGAGCAGGACCAACGAGCAAGCATTTGTGAGTTCGAGGGTTTTATCGCCGATCAGGGCCTCTTCATCCGGTACGACGGTTTGCACGGTGATTGTCCAACCGAGCTTTTCGCAAAACTGTTTGAGCGCGGGGCCGCTTTTGTCCTCGTACTCGCCCCGGAACGCGCGGTCACTCACGGTGATGATGCCGACGGAGATCATTTCTTCGTTTTGCTGACCAGTTTGATCTCGCCAATCACCATGTCTTTGTCCACCGCTTTGCACATGTCGTAGATCGTCAACGCCGTGACCGCGACCGCCGTGAGCGCTTCCATCTCGATGCCGGTTTGCGCGGCAATCTTGGCCGTGGCGGTGATCTCGATGCAATCGCGTTTTAGCCGCATATCGACATCGATATGCGAAAGATTCAACGGGTGGCAGAGCGGGATCAATTCGCTCGTGCGCTTTGCCGCCTGGATGCCGGCGAGGCGGGCGGTGGACAACACATCCCCTTTGGCAACCTGGTTGGCGGTGATCAGCGCGAGCGTTTTGTGCTGCAACGCGATCGCTCCGCGCGCGACCGCCTCGCGCCGTTGGATCGGCTTGGCGGACACGTCCACCATTCGCGCCTTGCCGTGCTGATCGACGTGGGTGAGTTTCTTCATCCGCCGATGGCGATCATTTTACGGCCGGGAACGTAGTTGTTGCGGAACTCGTGCTCCTCCGGCTTGTTGCGGATCGTTTGTACGAACACCTCACGCAGCTTGGCGTCGCTCGTGTCCTTGGCGCGCAACACAGGCTTCAAATCGTATTCCAGATGCGCGCCGAGGCAGGGACGCAACTTCCCGTCGGCGGTGAGCCGCACCTTGTTGCAGGTCTCGCAAAAGTGGAGGTTGGTCATCGCACCGATGAAGCCCAGCCGTACGGGCTGGCCGCGGCGGTTGAGCAAACCGCTGACTTCGTAATACGCGGCGGGTCCGTTGCCTTTGACCTCACTCGGCGGCTCGGGCAGCGGGACGAGTTCGTAGCGCTGGCCGATCTTGTGGCGGACGTGACCGACGGAGATGAAGTTATCGTCCGTGAGCACTTCCCCCGTACTGATGGGCATCAATTCGATAAAACGCAGCGTGACTGCTTTCTCGCGCGCGAACTCGATGAGGTCGAATACCTCACCGTCGTTCTTGCCCTTCATCAGAACCATGTTGAGTTTCACTTGCGGGAATCCCGCGTCGATGGCGGCGTCAATGCCCGCGAGCACGTCGGCGAGGTGGCCGTTGCCGCTCAGCTCATGGTATTTATCGGTGTCCAGCGTATCGAGGGAGATGTTGACCTTGTTGACCCCGCTCTTGCGAAGCTGATGGGCGAGGGGAGCGAGCAACGTGGCATTGGTGCTCAGGCCGATGTCCGTGACGCCCGGCAGTTTGTTCAACTCGCCAATAAATTCCGCGACATTCCTGCGCACCAGCGGTTCGCCACCCGTGACGCGAAATTTCGTGACGCCGAGCGAGGTGGCCACGCGGGCGACGCGCAGGATTTCCTCGTAAGTGAGGATTTGGCCCTTCGGCAACCACTCGATGGTCACGTCGTGCGGCAGACAATAGGCGCACCGCTCGTTGCAGCGATCCGTCACCGAAATCCGCATGTAGGTTACGATATGCACGCCTGCCCCAACAATACGAGTTGCCCCCATCCGCCGCAAGCCCCGAAGAGGTTCGGGGCAGGCCCCAACGGGCAAGCGGATTGACTTTGGTTGGCGGGCTTATATCCTGCGCCTCATGCGGCGAACCTTCGTCTGGGCGGTATGGGCACTGCTGGCGGCCAGTTGTGCCACTGATCGGTACGCGAAACTGGAAACGGCCACGCCGACGCTATCGCCTGCGCAAATCGCCGAGTTGCAGAAGACCGCGAAAACCCCCGAGGAACTCGGCATTCAAATGCAAGTCACCGAGCGTTCGGCTGGTTTTGCCGGGGTCAACGTCGTCGAAGCGTCCGAGAACGTGACCCGGCCGCTCGTGGAGATTCCGACGGACAAGCCACATGAACCCGGAGGACTTTATCGCGCGCCGGTCATCCTTGCGACCGTCAACGGGAAGACCGATGTGCGCCTCCTTCTCGACAGCGGCAGCAACCGCAATCTTTTCAGTTATACGCTCGCGCACAGTCTCGGCATTCCCACGATTGCCGGCCTGAAGCCGATGACGGGCTTTGGCATTGGCGGCGCGGTGGACAACTACGGGGCGCTCGTGCCGACGATACAGATCGGCTCGATCGGATTGCAGAAGACGGTGGCGATCATTGGCCCGGATGCGCAAGTACTGGGGGTCACGCGCGGTTCGCAAGTGATGCTCCTCGGCGTCAACGCGCTGCGCGGCCTGTCGTATCTCACCATCGACTACCTTCACGGCAACGTCATCTTCGGCGCGCGCGATGCCTATCTGCCGGACGATACGCTGCCGTTCCTGACGACGGCGCCGCTGTATTGGCTGGGCGACCTGCCTGCCGTGGACATCACCATTGACGGACGCAATCCGGTTCCGTGCATTCTAGACACAGGCGGCGATTACGGGATGCTGGTACCGCGCTTGCGCGCGATTGAGCTGGGTTATTGGAAACCTGGAAAGAAAGACCCGCTCTCGATTCCCGGCGGGGTCGGCGGAGCTTCGCTGGCCACGAGTTATGTAATCAAACAAGCGAAAGTCGGCGACGCGACATTCACGCGCATTCCCGCGCGCACCGTCCTGATCGGGCCGGAAGCTGCCGGCGGGCAGGTGTTTCTCGGCAACGGTGTCCTGCGCCGCTACCGGGTCACGTTCGATTTCAAGCAGCGTACGCTGTGGCTGGAGCGTTGAAAGTTGGGGGTTTTGGCCTATACTGCCGCGTCCCAATGAACGCCACGAAACCCAGAGTCTGTGTCGGCATGAGCGGAGGCGTTGACTCCAGCGTGGCGGCCTACCTTTTGAAGGAGGACGGTTACGATGTCATCGGCCTGACGTTCCGCGGTTGGCCGCAGGATTGCCGGTCCATCGAGGAAGACAAGTGCTGCGGCCCACAGGCCGTCACGGACGCCCGTATGGTCGCGCACTCGCTCGGCATCCCGTACTACGTCGTTGACGAGATCGACACCTTTCGTGTCGAGGTCATGGATTACTTCGCCGCCGAATACAAGCGCGGCCGGACGCCAAATCCCTGCGTCATCTGCAACGAGAAGGTCAAATTCGGGTCGCTCCTGCGCAAAGCCCTTGCCCTTGGCGCCGACGCCATCGCCACCGGCCATTACGCTCGCATCACCCGGAATGGCCGGTACGAACTCCGCCGCGCTCGCGACGAACGCAAAGACCAAACGTATTTTCTGTTTTCGCTCAACCAGGACCAACTCGCCCGCGCCATGTTTCCCATCGGCGAATTGACCAAGGAGCGGACCCGCGCCATCGCCAAGGAGATCGGGCTCAAAACCTACGGCAAAGAAGAGAGCCAGGAAGTCTGTTTCGTACCGGAAAACGATTATCGGAAATTTCTCCGCGAGAGCGCGCAGGTGGCCGACGCGAAGGGTGAAATTGTGACAAGGGAAGGCCGGGTCCTCGGCCACCACAACGGTATCCACAATTTTACCATCGGCCAGCGTGAAGGTTTGAACCTGGGCGGCCAACCGCGCCCGCTCTATGTCATTGAACTCGACGTGGCAGGCAACCGCGTCATCGTCGGCCCAGCCGAAGAACTGCTACGCGGCGAATTCGAAGTCAGCAACTGCGTCTGGCACGGCGGCGAGCCAGCCGGACCGATGGAGGTCACGGTCAAACCTCGGCATCAGCATCCCGGTTGTGTGGCGACGGTCGTTGCGACTGGGAAGGGCGCGGCGAAGGTATCGCTTGCCGAGGCGCAACGAGCCATCACGCCCGGTCAAGCGGCGGTGTTCTATCGGGACGACCTCGTGATCGGCGGCGGCTGGATTTGTTGATGGGTCACCAATGGAGAAAGAGTTTTTGGATCCAAGAGATCATCACGCCCACAGGGGCGTATCGTGGGCACTCTTCCTGATCTGTGCTTTCATCTCCACCACTGTCTGGGCTGCCGATACCTCCAGTCTCCTCTTCTATGTTTCCGGCGAAAAGGGCA
This sequence comes from Verrucomicrobiia bacterium, assembly GCA_041476745.1. GTDB lineage: Bacteria > Verrucomicrobiota > Verrucomicrobiia > Palsa-1439 > Palsa-1439 > Palsa-1439. Next base: position 6,907 of record JBGOTY010000103.1, read on the forward strand.
CGACCGCCGATTTCTCCGCGAGCGGCACGCCCGAACCGAACTTTGATTCCGAGGTAACGCGCATCCCCGACGGCGCGAAAGGTGCGGCGCTTCAATGCGGTGATCTTCAGCGGCTCGCCTGGTGGGCGCCGGGCAACATCTACGCCCAGCGCGGCACGCTTTCATTTTTCTGGCGCTCGCGATATCCCGTCGGTCCGACGGAGTTTCCCATCTTCCGCGTCGGCTATGCCGAGCATTCGAGCTGGGACATGGTTTTTCTGCGCATCGACTACAACGGGCACGGCTTCGATGCCTTCGTGACCGACGCGAGCCTTGCGCGCACGCGCGTGTCGGTCACGGTCGAGCCGTTTCCCAAGCCCAATGAGTGGGTGCATGTCGCGCTCGCGTGGGACGAGACGCGCGGGATTCGTTTTTATGTGAACGGCAAGCTCGCCGCGAAGAAGGAAACGGTGGCCGTGTACAACGCCGCCCTCGACCAGTTCGGCCCGCACTCACGCATTATCAGCCCACACAACGTCCAGAGCGATTACAACTTCGTGCGCGGCGGCGACGTCGACGAAATCCGCATTTACGACCGCATGTTCGACGACGCGGCTGTCGCCACCCTCGCAAAAGGCGACGCGCCAACTTCCCTCGCGCCGCTACCGGCCCGCACACTTGACGATACCCACTGGCGCGACGAATGGTGGCTGCGCTACGGTTGGAACCGGGTCGGCGATCCGCCGCCGTATCTCGCCGACGCCACAACCACCGTGCGCAAGGTTGAGATCCACGACGCCTACGATCTTAAGCGTTGGTGGTGGAAGGCGTGTGACGGCATCCGCGAGACCACGTGGCCCGGGGTTTACAACCGTTCACGTCTGCCGGGGCGCAACGATTATTTTCAGTTGCCCGACTGGGACTGCTACGTTCAATCGGGAAAATCCATCACGTTTCTCATGCCCGACGAGCCGTGGAACCACCTCGAGATTTCCGGCGCGGCATGGGGCCGGATGGATTTGCTGAAGCCGGAGGCCGCAAACGACGGCCCGGCGGAATCGGTGCTCTTCGAGCGTCCCCAAGGGCAGGAAAAGACCATTCACCATTTTGCGACACCGATCACCGGCCGTAAAATCCGTTTCACCAACGTCGAGCAGGAAGAACCCATTGGCGAACTCGTGACCTACAATGTCACCGCCGGCTACGAGCCTGCGGGCAGCACCAACATTGCCTACCGATTGGCCTTCGATGCGCCGACGAATTCGAGCTTGGCCGAACTCGTGCGATTCATCAACGGTAGGTATAACCCCGATGAGCGCGCGATGCTCATCGCGAAGAAGTCAACACGATCTCTAGTGTGGATGGACAATCCAGATGAAATCGAGCCATTTGATAGAAACGGACGATACTTGGCCTGGTCCAACAAGCTTCCACTGGTTCACATACTCATTCCCGAAACATGGGATGAACTCGCCGATGGACTCGACGGCATTGCGATCGATTTGCCGGCGCTCAAGTTGAAACCGACTCATGGTGAGTTGTTCCCGCTCAATATTCAGGTCAAGGACCCGCTTTGGCCGTTGCGGAACATGTTCGATTTCACGTTCAGCGTGAAACCCGGCGAGGCGCGGACGCTCTGGCTCGATCTGCGTGACCGTATCCTGCCGCCCGGCAAAGGGCTTTATCTCACCATTGCCGGTGCGGGCGGCGATTTTGGCCCGGCGTCGCTCGACGGGGCAACGCTTCGTCTCGTGTTCAAGCCCCGCGCGGAGGCGCGCATTGAGCATGAGATCGACCGCTTCACGCAGGTGAAGGACTGCTACGCGATGCTCGTGGAAGAGCATCCGCACAGCCCGAAGTTCAATCTCTGGAACCGGTTCGAAACCGACCTGACCGACCTCTTGCGGGTCAACCCGAGCCATGCCCTTGGCCGCAAATACGCCGCGGTCGAATTGGGCCAGCCGAATCTGCCATTCCATCAGCCCGAGCCGCCGGTCGGCGTCCCGCTGTGGGCTTTCCGCCAGGTCGAACTGCTCGGCCGCGTGAAAAAGTTTGTGGTCTGGTATATCGACAATCGGCAGGTTGAGTACGGCGACTTTGGCGGCGGCATCTCGGATGACGTTGACCTGCTTAACACGTGGCCTGGCGTGGCGCTGATGGGCTGCGAGCCGGAGAAGATCCGGAAATCGCTGCATGCATTGCTCGAAGCAGCGTTCAACAACGGCATGTTCACCGCCGGCCTCCCAACCATTCAAACCGACGATTTGCACAGCAACGAGGAGGGCATCGGCTGTCTCAATGCCAATATGATCCTTGAATACGGCAGTCCGCGCCAACTCGAGCGCGCCATGGTCACCCAACGCGGCGTCGCGGGCCTCACGGGCATCAATGCCGCGGGTCATCGCCACTTCCGCACGTGCTATTACAACGGCAAAAAGATGTCGACCGACGATCCGTGGGGGTACGCGAAGGCGTATTCCTACCTTGTGCTCGCGCCCGGTCAGATGCTCGTCGATTTCAACGGCAACCCGACCACGAAAAAGATCGACCTCGAACTTGCCGACGGCCTGTTGGCCCATCGCCGTCAGGATGTCGATGGCCGCTACTTCCTACCCAGCGCGATTCATTTTGTGGACGACAAGGACAGCGTCGCGACGCGCGCCTATTTCCCGTGGCCGGTTTTCTGGAGCGCGTGGAAGTGGACGGGCGACCGCAAATATCTCGACCCGATATTCGACGGTGGCACCACGTCGCTCATGCAGCTCAACGCCAACGCTCTCGACATCCTTGATATCCGTAGCACGTGGGGACCGCGCATCGAGTCGGGCGAAACCGGTCGGGCTGGTGAAACGCGTCCGAGAGACGGCCGCGGCTCGGCGCGTTCCACCAGCTACCGCAGTTCGAACGTGGAACATTTCTCGTGGCAGTTGACCGGGGACAAGTCGTATCTCGAAAAACTCTACGCCTCCCAGATTGAGGAATGTGATCTCCTCGATTACATCAACACCGAGGGCAGCCTCTGGATCGACCGTGTTGGCGTGCCTTACGCCGATTTGCAGCGCGCGCGCCTCGGGGGTGTCGCGCTGGTGCGCAACCATGAGTTCCCCGGACACGTCGTCAGTTGGAAGTTCGCCGCACCGGCGAACGACCAGAGCGTCGCCGTTCTCGTCCCCAACGCCACACCCACGAGTTTCAAGGTCATCGCGTACAATGTCGAGACCGCGCCCGTCCACGCGACCATGACCGGCTGGAACATCGACCCC
>JBGOTY010000104.1:0-9990 GCA_041476745.1 Verrucomicrobiia bacterium
CGTTGCCGCAGTGGATGAGGCCGAGGATGCGAAGATTCGCATGCGCATTCAGGCGGATCAACTCGATGGCCTTGCGGGCTTCACTGGTCGTGCCGATGATCAGACACCGTTGCGACATGAATCCGTGGCGGCTGGCGGCGACGTACACGAGCCGCATGCACACCACGGCCACAAAAACGAACGAGGCAAATCCCAGAAAAATGCCGCGACCGATCTCGATGGATAACGCCGCAAAGAACACGCCCGTGATTAGCAGCGCGCCCAGGGAGACGGAAAGCATCGCCGCAGCCACAGTTTTACCGAGGCTTTGGAGTCTCTCGGATTCGTAAAGACCGCCGATGTAGAACGCCAGGATAAACACCGCCCATGAAATCAGAATCGCCGTCTGGCGCGCGTGCAGGTAATCGAGGCCACCCACCCAACCCAGCCGCAACATCACCGCCGCCACCATGGCCAGCGCGGTGCAAATCGCATCTCCTGCGGCGAGGAGCAGCTTTTTTCGTGGCAGACGACTGGAGCGGGAAACGATCATTGTCTGTTTGTTTGGCGAAGCGCTTTGATGATGAGAATTTCCTTGATGAACTCACCGAGCACAATAAATATTATGATACGCGATTTTTGAGGAAAAGCAAGCCGCTTTTGGGAAGACAAAACTACTCTTACATGCTATATTTCAAGCACTTGGAATGAATCGCGACATTTCGGCCCTGTCGGACCAGTATTTTGACATCTTGGTCATTGGCGGCGGCATTTTTGGAGCGGGTGTCGCCCGGGATGCGGCCCTGCGCGGACTCCGCGTGGCGCTGGTGGAAAAGCTGGATTTCGCGAGCGGCACCTCCAGCCGTTCGTCCAAGCTGATCCACGGGGGATTTCGCTATCTCCAGCAACGCAATTTCAAGCTGGTCTTCGAGGCGTGCCGCGAGCGACGCATTCTGCAACGGATCGCCCCCCACCACGTGCGACCGCTCCCGTTTCTGTTCCCGATTTACAAGGGTGGCTCCCTTTCGTTGGCCAAACTGCGTCTCGGTATGACGCTGTACGATTGGCTCGCGCTGTACCGTAACATCGCCCCGCACCACACGCTCTCGATAAAACGTACCCTGGAAACGGAGCCGTCGCTTTCCCGCCACGGCTTGCGGGGCGCGGTCATGTTTTACGATTGCCAGGAAGATGATGCGCGCTTCTGTGTCGACCATATCCTCCATGCCGCGGAACTCGGCGCAGTCTGTCTCAACTACTGCGCGCTCACGAGCTTCGTTACCCGCGAAGACCGCATCGTCGCGGCACGGGTGCGTGATGAGATCGGTTCCTGCACGTCCGAGGTGACTGCCCGGGTGTTTATCAACGCGACGGGACCGTGGGTCGACCAGGTGCGTGCGCTCACACCCTTCGATGGCGACGCCACGCGCCTTAGCCCGACGAAGGGAGTCCACCTGGTGCTGCCGCGACTCACCCGGGATCACGCCATCGCTTTTCAAGCCCGCAGCGATGGGCGCGTGCTGTTTGTGATTCCTTGGGGCGACTACTCACTTGTGGGAACCACGGACACGGACTTTCACGGCGATCCCGACAGCGCTCGCGCCGAGCGGGCCGACGTTGAGTATTTGCTGGCCGAAGTTCGGGCGCTGTTTCCCGACGCGCCTTTGTCCGAAGCGGAAGTCGCCACGACATTCACCGGCGTACGCTCGCTACTGGCCTCGGGTGTCGCTTCGCCCTCGGCGCGCTCGCGCGAGCATCGCGTCGTCCGGCAGGGCCGCAACCTGCTGAGCATTGTGGGCGGCAAGTACACGACCTACCGCGCCATCGCAGAGCAAACGGTCGATGGGGCCCTCAGTATTCTCAACGTGACGGCCCAGCCGTGCCGCACCGCGGAGGTCCCATTGCCGAACTACCGCCCCACGCCCATTGGCCAGAGGATCTCCGATTCGCCAACGGTCTGCGTCAGCGACATCGCCCATGCCTGCGAACAGGAGATGGCTGTCACGCTCAGCGATGTCATGCGGCGACGGACGCAGCTCGCGTTGAGCCGGGCGGGCGGGCCGGAGATTGCCCTGCAAGTGGCCCGGGTGATGGCGCCCTTGCTCGGTTGGAGTCCGGACGAAGAACGCGCACAATTCGAACGCTACGCCGAAGAATGGAATCGAAACCTCCCATGATCCGGCGGCCTTTGATTATCGCCCACCGTGGCTTCAGCAGTCGTTACCTGGAGAACACGCTGGCCTCCGTGCACGCCGCGCTCCAGCTCGGCGTCGATTTCGTGGAGATCGACGTGCAAGAGACGCGCGACGGCGAATTGATCGTGTTCCACGACTATCGGCTCAATCGAATTTGTGGCGTGCGCAGTCGCGTGCGCCACAAAACGCTGGTCGAGATCCAGCGGCTGAATCCGCAAGTCCCGACTCTTCGGGAGGTGCTCACCGTCTGTCGGGGAAGGGCGCGGGTGCTCGTTGAAATCAAGCGAGCGGACCCGCGCAAGGTCGCCGAACTGATTGCGAAGCTGCGTATGAATAGGGAGGTCATCGTCTTTGCGCTTTCGGTGGCGCGGATGAAACAATTTGCCACCGCCGCTCCCGGTGTTCCGCGTTTCGGCCTCATCGCGCGCAATCCGTTGTGGGCGATGGCGAGGCTGAAAGCCGCCGTGAACATTGAGGGGCTCGGCATCAGCCGCCGACTGGTTTCGTCGCCGCGCGTCGTGCGGCGGATCCACCGGCGCGGCTGGAAGGTTTTCGTGTGGACGGTCAACCGCGAAGCCGAGATGAAGAGGCTCGCGAGTTGGGGGGTGGACGGCATTATCACCAACCATCCCGACCGCGCCAAATCTTGTCTTGCGCGGCCCTAGGCTTCGGTTATTCTTTGCTCATGCTGCAGATCATCTTCAACCCCGTGAGCGCCAAGGAACTGGCCGATCTCCCACGCAAGCTGCAGCTCGAGATCATCGACGGCTTCCAGCTTTTCCTGCACGACTTCGAAAAGGACGACGAGAAATTCGGCCAGCTCACGCGCGGAGGGAAGAAGATTTACCGTTATCGGGTGAAGGATTACCGCATCTATTTCGAGCGGAACGCCGAGATCATCAATGTTCGCTGCATTCTCAGCAAGAACTCGCTCAAAGATTTCTTCTTCCGCAGCAAATTGCCGATCTCCGAAGACCAGCTTCTACAGGACAATCCCAAGTTCTGGCAACTGCTTGAGTCGAGCGCTGACAAGACGTAGCCCTTAGGGTTTGAGCGCCGCGGTAAACTTCGGGACGAGTTCGAATAGGTCGCCCACTATCGGCACGACTTTTGGCCGGGCGCGGCGTCTGTTCAAGGTCATCAAGGGCGCGTCGGCGTCCTTGTTGAAGGCGATAATGGTCGCTCGCTCACCGATATAATCCACATGTTGTGGGGCGCCGCTGACGCCGATGGAGATGATCAGCTTGGGGTTGACGGCGGTGCCTGTCTGGCCGATTTGCTGATCGGGCGCGAGCAGTTTCAATTCTTCCACGACTTTGCGGGTTCCGCCGAGCAACACATTCTTTACGCCGATTTCCTCGAGCCGCTTCTTCAGCGGGGCGATCACCAGGTCGAAGTTTTCCTTGTTGCGCACCGCGTAACCGACATCGATGATGAACTCGGCATCGGCGATGGACTTCACGCCCGCTTCCTCGTGTGCCGCACGCAACGCGGCCGCCAGATCGTCAGTTTCCGGGTCGTACTCGAATTCCAAGGGCACCAGAAAGACCTGTTTGTCGCCTTCGGCTTTCGGCTCTCCGCCGGCGCCTGCCGCGACAGTCATCACCAGTGGATGCTCGGTTATCCCGGTGACCCTCGCCACCCGTTGCACATTGCCGCCGAACGCGGGCATCACGAGTTCAACCGTCCCACTTTGCGGCGCAACGTCGACAACGTTGTAACAGGCCTGCACGCGCGGGAACGTCCGGGCGAATTGCGCGAGCAGTTCGTTGGCCCACGTGCCGGCTGCGAGGACCGTCGGCAATGTGTCTTTCCACGCGGTCTGTAGCGCCGCGAGCAACGCGGCCGGCGTCGTGTCAGTCAGATGCGGGCTGCTCGCGAAGGAAATGGAGCGGGCGTTCACACGGGCCGCAGTCGAACGCACAGCGCGCTCGTCGAAATGTCCCAGCACGAGGACGTGGAGCGGCAGCGCCAATGCCGTGGCGCAAGCGGCAGCGGTATCGATGCCTTCCAGTTTGTCAGGTGTCGCCAGGAACACGGCGGTGCCGCGTCCCGGCAATTTCTCCTTTGCAGCAGATTCCACTTTGCCCGCGAACGACCCGCTCCCTTGTGCGACCGTTTCGATCCCGGCAATCTTGCGCACCAGGGCGGCGACGGCTTCGGGCGTCGACTCGAACTTTTCCTCCACGGTCGGTTTCTCCGGCAATTGATAACGCAGGCCGGGTTGTGGCGCGGCGGCGAGTTGCAGGGCGTCGATGACTTCCAGTGGTTTGTTCAGCGCATCAAAGTAGTCATCGATGGCGAAATCCAAATCCGTCTCGCCTTCCGCCATCGCGAGGACGACCGGGCCGTCGTTGGCGATGGACGCATCCGGTTTCACAAGATGGATGATCGTCTGTTCGATGTTGACGGCGAATTCTTTCACGCCGGAGAAGTGGGACGCGCCCAGGTTGCCAGCCAGCACGGCGGCCAGAATCGCGTTACCGCAAAGAACGAGATCGCACGGCAATTGTTTCTGGCCCGCCAGATCAGCCACCAATCGGGCGGTGTCGTGCGGATTGTTGGGAAGGTCATCGGTCTTGATTAACGCCGCGTTGTCAGCGCCGAGTGCCAGGGCGCGGTGCAATACTTCCATCGCGTAGCCCGGCGCAACCGCGATGGCGGTGACGGCAACTTCTTCGGAAGCGGACTTCAATTCGAGGGCGCGAGCCAGGGCCGTGCGGCTCGCCGCATCAATATCGAAATGCGTTTCCAGCAGTTCGCCATCCACGATGCGCGGACGCGGTGAGAGAATGGGCGTGACGTTCAAGACAACCAACACATGGAGTGGACGCGTGCTGCGATGGGCAGGCAGCCGTCGCGCTGGCTCCTGCCGATTATCCACAGCTTGCAAGGCGAGGAAGGCCACGCGCACTTCCGGCGGATAAAGCCCTTGTTTGAGCAATGTGAAATCACGGTCGAATTCGGCGAGCAGGTGTTCCATCTCACTCTTGGCGTGTTCGAGATAGGTCCGGCAGGTGCGCTCGGCGAAGGCGCGATGGGTAGCGTCGGGTTCCGCGCAACTCTGCTTGAGCCATTCGGTGCGCCACAATGTTGAGTCCATCGTCTTGATGTAACCGGCAACATCCACCAGCTTGAACATTGTGGGTTGGAAATTCGCGTTTTGCCATACCTGCGCGCCAAAGGTGTCGACCGCGCGTTTGAGCGCGCGCGCCAGCGCGAACTTCTCGGCCCCGAGCGGCCCGACGGGCGGTTCACCTTCCCACTTCTCGCATTGCGGCAACACGTGGTCCACGAGATCGCGCAGGATGAGGAAGCGTTGGACTTCGTTCGTGCCTTCGTAGATGTTGAGGACGCGGGCGTCGCGCCGGTGCTTTTCCAATTCGTGCAATTGGGTGCAGCCTTCGATGCCCATGATTTTCTCGGCGGCGCGGAGGGTGCGGTGCAAGGCCTCGCTCGCGTAGTATTTGCCGATGGCGGACTCCGTGCGGACGGATTTCGTGCCGTGGTGGTCGGCGCGGCCAATGAGTTCGTAAGCGAGCGATTCGGTGGCGTACAACTCGGTGGCCATTCCGCCGAGGATCTGCAGCACCCATTCTTCTTTGTCCAACTCGTGTTCCTTGATGAAGGCGCGCGTCTGCTCGACGATCTTTGCCATCATCGACACGGCGCTGACGCAGAGGCCGAGGCGACCGACGTTGAGCGTTTCCAGCGCGTTGACCTGTCCACGGCCCTCGATGCCGATGACATTTTCGCGCGGGACACGGACGCTGGTGAGGCCGAGTTCGTTCGTCGGCGAGCCGCGCTGGCCCATCTTTTCCTCGTCCTTGCCAACGATGAGACCCTCGGCGTGGCGGTCCACCATGAAACCGGTCGGGCCTTCCTTCGTGCGGGCATAGAGGCAGAAGACGCCGGCCACGTGGCCGTTGGTGATCCACATCTTGGCGCCGTTGACCTCGTAGTATTCGTAGAATTCCTTGTCGCCTTCGCGGCGGACCTGGGCGATGTCGTGGATCGGAATGCGTTTGCCGTTGTGCTGGTAGTAACGGAAATTCGCCGGGTCATCGGTCTTGTAATCGTACTCGCTGTAATCAATTTTGGTCAGGTCGATCGTGGCGGCATCGATGAGGTTCTTCCGGTCTTTCCCGAGCAGGAAATACTTCACACCGTCGGCGTCGGTGAGCACTTCTACTTTTTTCAGTTCCGCGCGGGTCTGGACGCCGCCGGAGTCGCTGCCGGCGTTCGGTTCGGTCAACGCAAACGCGCTGATCTGGCCCGCCGAGATGAGTCGCAAGAACAATTTGTGAGCTTCGGCGCGGCGATCCAGTTCGGCGATGACGGCTTCGGCGCGGGGGCGGAGTGCATCCAGCGTGTCCAGCGATTGCTGCAGTTCGCTCTTGAACGCGACGAGGTCGGTGCGCAAGCCGGCCCGACCCGCATCCATGAAATGGGTGAGGAACTCGCTGGCGATGGCACGAAGCATCGGTTTCTTGCCGATGTTCGTCTTCACTTGTTCGCCCAGGGCGGTAAAGACCTTCTTCACCTTGAGCGCTTCGGGGGATTCGAGCATGCGGAGAATGCGACCGATTTCGGATTTTAGATTCTCGATTTGGGATTGGTCCGCGAGGAACTGCTGCAGGTCTTCCTTCGCGCGCGGCAAATCCTGGTTGAGGCCGAGCAGGATCGGGGTCGTGCCGATGCTCGAGTGCGCCATGATGGTCAGCGCGTAGGACGGGTCGGCGTAACGCATCGAGAGCGGGCAGAGGATGTAGTAGTGCGCCTTGAGCAAACCCTGGCCGCCGAATTCCGTGGGGATGTACACGCGCATGAAGCCGCGGGCGATCATGTCGCGGACATCGGCGAGTGGAATCATGTGCAGTTTTTCGACGAGGCGGTGGTACGGCAAGCCGTCGAAGCGGGCGTTCCAAAACTTCTCGGTGAAGTATTGGTACTGTTGATTGTAATAGGCCTGAAGCTCGGCGTCCGCGTGCAGCATTTCGGGCGTGAACCGCCAGCCACTCGGATCGAAAGGTTTTACGAGGAAATCGCCGTAATCATATTCCTGATCGGTCTTCAGCGCCTCGCGATAATTGAATGACGGTGGTCGTTGCAACGGCGCTTCGATATAACCGTCCTCGATGATCTCGCCACCAAGTCCGGTAGCGAGCTGTGGCGTGCCCTGATGGGCTTCGAAGAACTTGACAATCTCCGCTTCAAGTTCTGTCGGATCAATGGCGCGTTGCTTGACAGCTTCGAAGGCCAAACGGCGGAGTTTTACCTCCGCGTCCAGACCGATTTGCCGTTTCAGTTCCGTATCATCCAGCAGCATGTGGGAGAAGCACACGCTGTCGCGGTAGAATTTCGACAGGACGTCATCTTCGCTATAGGCGGTGCCGCCGAAGATTTGGCCGGCGTTGTAAGCGAGACTGCCGGAGTCGGGGCCGAACGCAGAAGCGGCGAGAATCTTCACCAAGGCGGGCTCCTTGTCGGCGTACGGAAGCAGGGCCTCCAAGAGATACACCTGCGCCTCCATCTCGCTCAGCAGCTTCTTCACCGAGCCGAACTTGGCGATGCCGTCGCGGCCGTCTTCGTCCTTGAACAATCCAGGAAATTGGACGCGACTGGTCGCGTGCTGGCGGCAGCGTTCCAACAACATCTCGCCCGCGCCCAGGGCGATGGCGCAGACGTCAGCGGCAACTTGTGACAACGACGGCGTCTGGTGCGGCACGAATTCCTTCCAGGCGCTGCGCGCGGCGGTGAGGCCGATCCATGGTTGGTCGGCGAGTTCCGGGCGCGCGGCGACCTGCGCGGAATAGATTCCCGAGACAAGCGCGGCCAGCGACGGATCGCGGCGCGCCAGCTCGCGCAGAATTACGGGACGCGGCGGCGAAGCGGTGTCGGCGAGGACGTGCAGGAAGTTTTTCTGTTCTTGCGACAGCGGGCGGTTGTGTTCGAGGTCCTTGATGGCCTGTTTCGGAAAGAGTTTGTCGAGGCGTGCGACCATCGCGACGCGCGCTTGCTGCGGTGTCTCGGTTGCCGGTGGGGGAGGCGAAGGTAGTTGCTCCAGCAGTTGTCGGGCGTCCGCTTCGGCCCAGAAGAACTTGCGGTGCTTGGCGTGGGCGAGAATGCGGACGATTTGCCTGTCGATGCAGGGGTCTTTGACGGTGGCGGCGACGGACTGCGTTTCGTTCAACAAAGATTGCAGCCAGCGTGTGCGGCCGGCGTCGATATAGCGCGGGCCGGCGTACACGGTGTCGCAGAAGTCGAGAAGTTTGGCCGCCAGTCTGTTGCACGCCGCGTCCTCCGACGCGGCGGGTGCATTGTCGCCGCGTGAGGGTACGCGGCGTACAACGCCGTTTTGCTTTATCACTGCCAGCAATTTCCGATTCGCCTCGGTTGGGGCGGTAAAGATTAATCGCTGGCCACGTTGGCGGGTCCAATCGACGTCGTTGGGGGTGGAACGCCAGCAGGTCTCGCACTTGATGCAGTTCTCGAAGTTCACGACGAGTTGGGACTGGCCGAGATCGTCGGTGTGGCACTCGTAAACCTTCGCGGGACAGACGTGCCAGAGAGAGGAGTCGGCGATCTTTGCGCGGTTCTCGAAGTTTTCGGGACGGAACACTTTGATGTGCGTGTGGTCCTCGGAGAAATAGCGGATGAGCGAGAGCTTCTCTTCCCACGACTGCTCGATCTTAACGGCGTCGGGATCGAGCTTGAGGCGTTCGCGGACGAGGGTGCGAGTTTTTTGGAAGAAGCTCGAGAGGAATTCTTCCGGTGACGGACGCGTGATGGCGAGGTGGATCAACTCGCAGATCCACTGAACGGGCATCAGCACCAGCAGGAACACAGACATGCCTGCCAGGCCCAAATACGCGGCAACACTTGTGTTACGTTTTGCGGAGGCGATAGCGTTGCGCAGTTTTTCCGGCAGGGGCGTGGCGTCATTTTGGTAAAGATGATCGGAAGCCGCCGAGAACATCGCGGGCGCACTCTTGAAAACATGCGAAAGGGGCCACGGGAAATCGGTGCAAGGTTCGCCGTCAACGCGAAACTCCAGATGAGCTTCGCCCGTGTCGGGTCGCGACCGGGAGGTCGCTCCCACGCTGGAGGCGGTCGTGCGGGTGAGACCGAGTGCGGCGCGTTGTTCGCGCAGGTCGCGATAGAACTCTCCCCAGTTTTTTAGCGGGAGAGTTTCGCGAGTAAACTTGGCGAGTTGCCAGAGCCTTTGGTGCGGGCGCAGGGCCGGGTTACTCGCGACGTGGAGCGAGCCGGTCGCGAGGTCGGCGGCGCGACCGAAGAACACGCGGGTGTGTTCGACGTAGTGCGGCCATTTTTCGAGAAACTTGACGTTCTTGAAGTAATGCGTTTCGCGCAGCGGGCGCTCGTAGAGTTCTTCGAGAACGGGTCGCGAGAAAGTTTTGTTGTCGGCGCGGGCTTGTTTGACGGCGTTGGCGAAGAGGCGGCCCATCGCGGTGGCGGGGCCGGTGAAATTGGGGTAGGGGAAATCGAGGCCAATGCCCGTAGCGGCGCCACCAATAGCGAGGCCGTTGTCGACCAGTTGGGGCAATTCGCGGAAGCCGCCGCCGCGGATAATCTTTGCGCCGTAGGCGGACGAGCGGCTGTGGTTCGTCCAACGGCGGACTTCGGGGAGTCCCTTGAACCATTCCATGAGGCGGTTGTGGTCGCCGCCGAATTCTTTGCTGAGATTGTCGAGCGGCAGGACGAGGCCGAGCGAGAGGCTGGCCTTGTTGGTGTAGAGGAAGCCGCCCATGTTGAGGTTGGCGGTGCGATTGTGGATCGAGCCGTTGCGCAGGAG
>JBGOTY010000105.1:0-9985 GCA_041476745.1 Verrucomicrobiia bacterium
CACCAACGGCCTGGAGACGATTGGCGCGGCGGGTGCGTTGGCCTCCACCAACCTGCTGACCTCAACGAGCAACACGTTGGCGGCGGCAACACTGGCCATCACCAACGGGCTTGCTCTGACGAGCGGCACCTACCTCGGCATGTCCGTCGGTACCGCCACTTGGATAGCCAACGTCGGCGGCGCCCTTGGCACCAACACGACGCTGATTTCAACGTTCGGAAGCATGGTGCTTTCAAACGTCGCGTCAGGTACAAATCCGACCAATTCACTGGACGCCGTCGGGTTTGCTCCGGGGCCGAACAGCAATCAGTTGGCGAACGCCGCCTCAACTAGCCTTCTGACCTCAACGAGCAATACGCTGGCTGCGGCTACGCTGGCCATCACTAACGGCCTTGCCCTTACGAGCATCACCAACGGCCTGCCGACGGCGTTCGCGCCAGCTACGGGATCATCCGTTTACGTCGCTAAATCAGGCGACACCATGACCGGCACTTTGAACCTTCCGGCGAATGGGGTGGTGGCTGGTGGCAGCCAGTTCGTTCTCTCGGGTGGTAATGTCGGCGTCGGGACCGCAAGCCCGACCAGCACACTTCAAGTGGCTGGTGGTGACCTGGGGTTGGGGAACGCCACTGCCTTGGGCAACCAGGCCGTTACGATCTGGCTCACAAATGCCAGCGGTGCGGCCCGTTCATCTGGAGAGATTGTAATTATTGGGGGGTCGAATAACTGCTTCACGGTGACAGCCACAACGTCCTCAACGGCAGTATTGGGTGTAGTTTATGACGCTTCGATTCCGAACGGCGGGGTCGGACGGATAGCAATCGGTGGACTTGTTCTCGTTCAAAGTGCCGGCGTCACAACACGGGGTCAGCATGTAATAACCTCCACAACGTCGGGCAAAGCGGGAAGCGATCCCACGCCGACATCAGGCGCAAGTATGGGGAGATGGCTTGAGAGCGGCGGCGCGGCCGGGACTTGGCGGGCGTTGCTGCGATAGGACCAACGACAAGAAGCAAGCCATGAACAGAGGCGGCATACTTGTCACACGCACGATTCCACATGTTTTGAGAGTCATCGCCCTCTTCAGTTGTTCCGCGTCTGTCTTGGGTGCCAATATTCAAGCGACAATCAACTCCGGTGGTGGGCGATCAACCAGCGCCAACTACCTAATGGAGTGCCAGTAGAATTGCCAGTGAACGAGTAGTGACGAAGCACTTATCAGCAGGCGCGCCGATTTGGGAATCGAGGCAAAGCAATCACCACTTTGTCCCCTCCGAGGAGGGAACCTTGCTTGCCTATCGCAAATCGATATTTTTGCTGGACACGGCGTGGTGGGACGGGTATGGTCGGCGCAGTTCTTTGACAAGAGAGCCTCCTTCGCGAGGACGCTACGAAGGCCAAGGGGACGGTGTTTGTCGGGGGAAGAAGAGGTCGCAAAAACATGCATTCTGCGAAACGAACCCGCTTTATACGTAGGGCAAAACAGGTGTTAAGCGATTCTGGTACAATAGGATAGATGGATAAATCGAAAGATTACAAATGGGTTCGTTTTCGACAGTTGGCAGGGTTTGGATTTGGCCTCGTTTGTGGGGACCTAACTGAGTGTCGGCCGATTTTCCAACGGATTCGCCGCTTCGCAGAAGCGGCCTACAACTCGAACGCTCTTTTGCGGAATCTGGAATCTTTGATTTTGAGCTTCTGGCTATGGTATACTGAAAGCAGTCGCCATCAACGGCGGCCATCACAATGGAGGGGGAACCATGAGAATGTTACGATTGACCGGTTTGATTGCAGTCGTTGTACTCGCGGGCGCCATGGCGGCGTCGGCAGCCGATGAACCCACGCTGGAGGCTCAAGTCAAAGACGCCATCCAGCTCTTCAAAAAAACCGACTCGACGATCGGGAAGCTTTTCGATACGGCGTACGGTTACGTGGTGTTTCCGAGCGTCGGCAAAGGCGCGGTCGGTATCGGCGCCGCCGCCGGCCATGGCCAGGTTTTTGAGAAGGGAACGCTGGTCGGGACCGCGAAGCTGACGCAGATCACCATCGGCGCGCAGTTGGGCGGCCAGGAATTTGCGGAAGTGATCTTCTTCGAAGATAAGACCTCGCTGGACAACTTCAAGGGCAGCGAATGGGCCATGAGTGCCGGGGTCAGTGCCGTGGCTGCCGCCGAGAGCGCCTCCGCCGATGCGAAGTACAAGCAAGGCGTGGTGGTGTTCACGGTGGCCAAGGGCGGGTTGATGTTTGAGGCCAGTGTGGGTGGACAGAAATTCAAGTTCACGCCCCTCGAGAAGAAATAGCGCAACGGCTCGTGTCGGTTTCCACGTCGTGGGAGGATGATTCGGGCATTGCTCCGCGGCCTTGGTGCGTGGATAATTGCGCCGCCAGAATGCCGGACATCATCCTCACCACGCTGAATGCGAAATACGCGCATTGCGCGTTCGGGCTGCGATATTTGATGGCGAATCTGGGCGAGTTGCAAGCGCAGGCGCGGATTCTCGAATTCGACATCAATCAGCGACCCATCGATGTTGTTGAGGTGATTCTCCGCCATGAGCCGAAGATCGTCGGCGTCGGTGTGTACATCTGGAACGCAACCCAGTCGCTGCAGGTGGTGGCGGATTTGAAGCGGCTGCGGCCGGAATTGATCGTCATCCTCGGCGGGCCGGAGGTCAGCTACGAATGCGACCGGCAGGAAATCGTTCGTTTGGCCGATCATGTCATCACCGGTGAGGCCGACCTGGCATTTGCCGAGGTGTGCGGGCAAACCCTAACCGGAAACCCTCCGCAGGCGAAAATCGTTCCCGCTCCCCTGCCCGATTTTGATCGTCTGGCGTTACCCTATGAACTGTACACGGACACCGACATCGCGCAGCGCGTCATCTATGTGGAAGCATCGCGCGGCTGCCCGTTTGAGTGCGAGTTTTGCCTGTCCTCGCTCGACATCCCGGTGCGTAACGCTGCGCTCGACAAGTTTTTGGCGGCGATGCAGCGCCTGCTGGACCGCGGCGTGCGACAGTTTAAGTTTGTCGATCGCACGTTCAATCTCAACCTGAAGATCAGTTCGGCCATCCTGGGGTTTTTTCTCGACCGCTATCGACCGGGGTTGTTCGTGCACTTCGAGATGATTCCCGACCGCTTGCCGGAGGCGCTGCGTGAACCGATCCGGAAGTTCCCGCCCGGAGCGCTGCAATTCGAGGTCGGCATCCAAACGTTCAACGTGGAAGTCGCGAAGCTCATCAGTCGCCGCCAGGACAACGCGAAGGTCGAGGAGAATTTGCGCTGGCTCCGCGACGAGACGGGCGTACACGTCCATGCGGACCTGATCGTCGGCTTGCCGGGCGAGGATCTGGATAGTTTCGCGGCGGGGTTCGACCGGCTGGTTGCGCTCGGTCCGCAGGAGATCCAAGTCGGGCTACTGAAACGGCTGCGCGGGACGCCGATCGTGCGGCACAACCGTGAATGGGGCATGGTATACAGTCCCGAGCCGCCCTACGAGATCCTGCAGACGAAGCTGATCGATTTTTTCACGATGCAACGCCTGCGCCGCTTCGCGCGTTACTGGGATTTGATCGGCAACAGTGGCAATTTTGTGGAGACGACTCCCCTGCTCTGGCGAGAGGGCTCGCCGTTTCAGGGTTTCCTCCATTTCAGCGACTGGCTTTACGCGCAGACCAGGCAAACGCACAGCATCGCCTTGCAGCGACTGCGCGACCTGGTCGCGCGGTATCTCACAGAAGAAATCGACCTGTCTCAGGAGGAAGTTCAGCGCACACTGCAACGTGACAGCGACCGCACACGCGGCGTCGCAGTACCCCATGCGCCACCGCGACAAGCGCGTCACCTGGCGAAGTCCCAACGGCCGGACTGACTAGGTCCTCGGTCTCTTCCCGACATTGCCGGCATAGGCGGCCTGCTCGACGGCGCGGGCGACGCGGCGCGCGACCTGTTTGTTGAACACGCTGGGGATGATGTATTCCTCGCTGAGTTCGTCGGCGGTGATGCAGCCGGCGATGGCCTTGGCCGCGGCGAGCTTCATCGGCTCGGTGATGGCGGTGGCGCGGGCGTCGAGCGCGCCGCGGAAGATGCCGGGAAACGCGAGGACGTTGTTGATCTGGTTCGAGTAGTCACTGCGTCCCGTGGCGATGATCCGCGCGTATGGCTCGGCGTCTTCGGGCATGATTTCGGGTGTCGGGTTGGCGAGCGCGAACACAATGGCGTCCTTCGCCATCTTCTTGAGCGCCTTGACGGTGAAGACACCCGGACCGCTGACGCCAATGAACAGATGCGCACCGTGCGCCGCATCCTCGACGGAGCCGCTGACGTTGCGCGCATTGGTGTGTTCGGCAAGCCACGTCTTACTGAAGTCGAGGTCGGGGAGGCGTTGGCGACAGATGATGCCTTTGCGGTCGCAACAAATGATGTGACGAGCCCCGGCGGCCTGCAACATTTTGGTGACGGCAACACCCGCGGCGCCCGCGCCAACGATGAGGATTTTGATCTCGCTCATTTTTTTCTTGAGCAGCTTCAAGGCATTCAGCGCGGCGGCGAGCACGACGACGGCGGTGCCGTGCTGGTCGTCGTGGAATACGGGAATGTCGAGTTCCTCCTTGAGGCGGTCTTCGATCTCGAAACAGCGCGGCGCGCTGATGTCTTCGAGGTTGATGCCACCGAACCCGGTGGCGATCCATTTCACGGCGCTGATGATTTCCTCCGTGTCCTGCGTTTGGAGACAGATTGGATAGGCATCGATGTCGCCGAATTCCTTGAAGAGCATCGCCTTGCCTTCCATGACGGGCATGGCGGCTTCGGGGCCGATGTTGCCCAAGCCGAGGACGGCGGAACCGTCGCTGACGACGGCGACGGAGTTGTGCTTGATCGTGAGCGTGCTGGCTTTGCGTTTATCCTCGGCGATGGCCAGGCATACGCGCGCGACGCCGGGCGTGTAGGCCATCGAAAGCGCGTCGCGAGTGGTGAGCGGGATTTTGTTCTGGATGCGGATCTTGCCGCCGAGATGCATCAGGAACACGCGGTCGGAGACGTTGACAACCGTGATGCCCTTGATGCGTTTCACCGCCTCGATGATGGCGCGGGCGTGTTCGTCATCGCGGGCGTTGACCGTGAGATCGCGCACCTTGAACTTGCGTTCCGCGCGCACCACGTCCACCGCGCCGGGATCGCCCTGTTGCCGCGCGATCACGTGCAAAAGCTTCGCGAACATCCCCAGGTTATTCACGATGCGCAGACGCATCGTGAAACTGTAACTGACACTTGTTGCAATCCGGGCCATGGGTCCCTGTCCTTTCACCACAACCTACTTTTGCTTTCGATGACGAAAATGCTGCCAGCCGAGCCAGCCAACGGCGACGAAGGGCAGCACCAGCGCCAGCACCACGAAGAAGTATCCCGCCGCGCCTTCGCCGACGCGCTGCTCCAGGAAAATGAAGCCGATGACGAGGGGCAAGATGCCATACACCATGTAGCGCAACAATAGGCCCCAATGGAAGAGTTTCATTTGGGCTGGCAATGGCCCTGTGCTCGGACATTCATCCACGGGAAATATAAGGAGGCGGCGCGATGTTTGCCAGAGAAACCCGCGAGCCAGGATTCGGACGAAGTCCGGGGAGGAGCTACGGCAGGCGCAACGTAATTTCGTGGCCGTTGGAGTCGAGTTTCACGCGGCGGCTTTCTATCGCGACCACGCGAGCGCCTTCGATATCGTCGCCTTCACGAACCGTCAGGTTGTTGATCATCGCCTCACTGCCATCCTTGGCGTAGGTGATTCCCTGCAGCACGAGCTTCGGCGGGTCGGCGGGCGCGGTCTTGGAGGCACCGGCTTGCTCCGCCTTGATCCGCTCCATGAGTTTGGCGACGAGTTGGTCCTCGGTAGCTTTCGCATCGGCAGCCGGGGTTACGGCAGTTGTCGCGGGCGCGAGCGGCGAAGTAATTTCAGACCGGGGTGAAACTTCCGTCATGGGCGCGGGCTCTGTCGCTGGCTTGGTCGCACGCGGGGTCGACTTCGTTTCCACCACGGGAGCGTCTGTCACGGAAGCATCTGTGTTCGAAGCGAAACCGTCCTTTACGTTTTGAATGCGGTTGGCGATGCGCGACCCGAGCACAATGGCACTTACAAGAACCACGCCAGAAACCAGGATTGTAATGAGGAAATTCCCTTTTGTGCCGCTCGTCTCGACATCGCTCTGGACACGATAGCTCACGGCAACGGGTGGCGGAACGCCCGCGTTCGCCGACGCGTCGCGAGTGCGCTTCAGGGCTTCGTTGATCAAGCTCACGCCGCCACTCCTTGAAGTTCATCGATGGCCAGGTCCACCAGTTTTCGGGTCATCAAGCCGGTCTGCATGACGAACCCGGCCAGCAGGGTCTTGTCGCAGACGGCGTTGATCAGTCTGGGGATGCCTCCCGAATATTTGAAGACCAATCGGGCCGCGCCTTCATCGAAACGCGGCGTGCCATTGGCGCCTGCGAGCGTGAGGCGGTGGTTGATGTATGCGGCTGTCTCGATTGCATCGAGCGGTCGGAGGTGGTAGCGCACGGTGATGCGCTGGCGGAGTTGCCGCAGTTTTGGCTGCTGCAGTTTTTCGCGGAGTTCGGGTTGCCCCATCAGGACGATTTGCATCAGCTTTTGACGATCGGTCTCGAGATTGGAAAGCAAACGCACCTGCTCGAGCAATTCGTCGCTCAGGTCCTGCGCTTCGTCGATGACGAGAACCACATCGTGGCCTTGATTGACCTCGGCGAGCACGAAATCGTTGATCGCTTGCAGATAGGCCACGCGATCGATCCCCCGCGCTTTGAGGCCGAACTCCAGCGCGATGGTCTTGATGAGTTGATGACTGCTCAGGCACGGATTGAGAATGAGCGCGGTCTTGTAGGTTGGGCCAAGCTCTTCGAGCAGCTTGCGGCAAATCGTCGTCTTGCCCGCGCCCACTTCGCCGGTGAGTTCAATGAAGCCTTTCCGCTCGCGAATGCCGAACAGGAGATGATTGAACGCCTCCTGGTGCTTCGCGCTGAAGAACAGAAAGCGCGGGTCCGGCGTGATATTGAACGGCGCTTCCCGCAGGTTGTAGTACTGCAAGTACACTTACTTAATCCCCCATCTTGTTGCCATCGGGCACTAAAATGAGCACGCCGCGTGCCGTCAACGATGATTCAAGTACTTGTGCGGCAAACTGTTTTGCCTTGCTGCGGAGGTGGATCCGTCATATTAATCAGCTGCCAATGAACAAGTCGCTGGCTTGGCTCACTTTCTCCCAGCGAAGAACACCCGAGTCACCAATTGGAAATACACCATGAAAGACCCACGCCACGAAAAACTTGCCCGCTTGTTGACGGAATACTCCGTCGCGCTGAAACCCGGCGACATCGTCGCCATCCAAGGCGATGCATGTACGGAACCGCTGATCCGTGAATGTTACCGCGCGGCATTGCGCTGCGGCGCGTTCGCGATCACCGATGTGCGCATCGACAGCCTGGCGGAGATCTTCTACGCGGAAGCAAACAAAGAGCAGATCAAGTGGGTCTCGCCGTTCGCGAAGTACAAACTTGGCAGGGTGGACGCTCTCATCAGCTTCTGGGCCGAGGAGAACACCAAGGCGTTGACCAACGTTGACCCGAAACGGCTGGCCGCGGCATCTTCCGCGCGCAAACCGATCAACAAGATTTTCATGGACCGCAGCGCCAGCGGCGCATTGCGGTGGGTCGGCACGCAATGGCCCTGCAACGCCAGCGCGCAGGACGCCGAGATGTCGCTGACGGAATACGAAGAGTTCGTGTTCGGCGCGGGCCATCTCGACGACCGCGATCCCATCACCGCGTGGAAGCGCATCTCGAAGGACCAACAAGCGCTCACCGATTTCCTCAACAAGGCGCGCGAGGTCCGCATTGTCGCGGAAGACACGGACATCCGTTACTCCTGCAAAGGCCGCAAGTGGATCAATTGTGACGGTCACTACAATTTCCCCGACGGCGAAGTTTTCACCGGGCCGGTCGAGAACAGCGTCGAGGGTCACGTAAAGTTCAGTTTCCCGGCGGTCCACGGCGGACGCGAAGTGCACGGCGCGCGGCTGACCTTCGAGCGCGGGAAGGTCGTGAAAGCCGAGGCCGAAAAGGGTCAGGATTTCCTGCGAGCCATGATCAATATGGATGGCGGCTCGTGTTACCTCGGCGAAGGCGCCATCGGGACGAATTACAACGTGACGCGCTACACGAAGAACACGTTATTCGACGAAAAAATCGGCGGCACGATCCACCTCGCGCTCGGCGCGGGTTACACCGAGACCGGCAACAAGAACCGCAGCGGCCTGCACTGGGACATGGTCTGCGACCTGCGCAAAGGCGGCGAGTTGTACGTCGATGGCGCGCTCATCCAGAGGAATGGTCGATTTCTCAACAAGAAGTTCCCGCAGGCGTAGTCGTCGTGTTCCTGCGAGCGCGGTCGCGGCGAACGTAAAAAGCTGAGCCACCGCCGACTCGTGACGTGAACCGCGATAGCGGAACGAACAGCGCCAACCGCAGACGTGAGCGACCGGTGCCCGGCGGCGCGCTCACGCTCTGCAAGTTCATGTGCGTGTTCTCACCGCATGTCTGACCCGGATGGCGGGGCACCGGTTCGCTCCACGGATTTGTTATGACTTTAGCCATTCTACTTGTAGATGACCGCCTTAAGATGTCCCCGAGCGATAGCATCGCTAACTAACTCTCCGGCACGCACCCTTTGGTCGGAATCAACCAACACAAAACCCTTTGCATCAATCTCAAACGAAGACGTTTGGCTGCCTCCTTGCTTGAGCACGTCCCCCAAGACTTCGCGGGCTCGCTTGCCTTCCGCCGTTCTAGGATTCTCGACTGCTGCAATTACCACGTAACAGTGAGGTCGCGCCAGGTCCGCATATGCTGCGGGGAAAGCGAGGGTCAGGGCAATGGCAAGAAGCCACAAACGCATGGTAGTAGCAACCACACTAGTTCCGGCCATAACGCTCAAGATAGCCGACGCGGTGTCGTGTCCGCGTTCGGCTCATCGGATTGTTAGGCCTCCGCACTGTCCCTATTTAACGGGTTCGGAAACCGCGAGCTGGAGCATGTCTTCCTGGGCGGCGTCTCCCAGAGTGATTCCGTTCAGCTTCCATTCGTTGTTGGCTCGGTAGAACACGAAACCCCACGGGAAAAGCGCGCCCTCATGCTTTTCGACATAGACGAATTTCACGAGACTCTTACCGAGCCGCCTCGTGCCTAAGAACTCAAATGCCCCGGGTACGCGCTTACCGATCTTCAACTCGATTGACTTCTGCCCGGCTTCGTATTGACTTCGCAAGTACTCGGCGGCTTCTGCAGCTTCACCTTGCTTGTACCAGTTGGCCTTGACGAGACCTTCAAAGGCTTCCTTGGCTTGCCCTTTGCAAATCGCAGCCATGAATTTGTCCGTCACGCGCCTGAGCGAATCATACTCAGACTCTGTTGCCTTTCCTTCTGCCGCCGTCAGCCGTACGGCGACGGCACAGACAAGGAATAGCGTCGTCATCAATCCGAATCCTTTTCTCATCTGTCCTCCAAGATAGAGCCTAACATGAATTAGGCACCATAATGGCGCAAAAAAAGACGCCAGTTTGGCGTCTATTTCTGTCTTCCATCAGGAGCCCATTTCTGGTAGCACTCCTTTCATGGCGAGCATAGTAGTCCGCTGTTTCGGTTACAACAAGATGAAACTTCTGATGCTGCCGCCCTGAATCCTCCGACTTATCTCTCCGACGAAACATCAGAGATTCCTCGACAAGCTCGGAATGACGTAGCACAACTTTGTCAGTGAATCTTGAAGTTCTCTATTCTGCTGCTCATGCGGAATTTCCCGACTCGGAACCGCTCGGCGGCGGGAAAGCGGTTGCGGACTACTTGATTCGTGAGTGGCGCGAGCGGAATCCGTTTTCGCTTGCGGTGTTGAGTCCGAAATCGCTTGGCCTCGGTTACCAGG
>JBGOTY010000106.1:0-9927 GCA_041476745.1 Verrucomicrobiia bacterium
ATCCAGCGCGCTCCAGGCGGTCCACATTGAGGGACATGGTCGAGGCGGTTACTCCCATGTGTTTCGCCAGTGTATGCAGCGGCGTCGGCTCTACGTCATCCAGATGGTCAAGGATGCTGGCCTGGTTCAGGCTGAGCGTCTTGCGGGCCTTTTTATCGCGCACGTGACGACGATGACACGCCAGGTAGATCTGCGGATAGGAACGCAGAAAAGCAGCGATCTGATGGGTCGGCGTCACAGGGCCAAAAATAGCCGAATAATTTGATTAGTCAAATTATTTGTTTAATCAAATAATATCAAATCACTTCGACCGCGCGGATGTTTCTTGATTTAAGCCGCTCGTCCGCAATAAATGTAAACCATCCAAGGGCGCTCAGTTGAGCTTTGGTCAAGCAGAATGACTGATCGAACATCCCGATGATCAAGATCGTTCCATACGATCGTACCTGGCCTTCGCTGTTCGAAGCCGAGGCGGCTTGCATCCGCGAGGCAATGAAAGGCCTCGCTTTACGCATTGAGCATGTAGGATCCACCGCGGTACCGGGCCTCGCAGCGAAACCCGTCATTGATATACAAGTCTCCGTCGCCACGCTTGAGCCACTGGGCCTGCACGCGGAGTCTCTGGCGCAACTCGGCTACACCCACATTCCGCTGGGGCCCTTCGACGCCGTTTACCCATTCTTCCAGAAGCCAGTCGAATGGCCCAGCACACATCACATCCATCTTTGCGTCCTCGGCGAGGAACAAGAACGCCGCCACCTTGCTTTCCGCGACTACTTGCGCAGCCATCCGGCGGTTGCCGCCGAGTACGCCGAACTCAAGCGCGGCCTGGCCGCTGCCAACGATGGAGCGACCCTTGAATCGCGTGAGAAGTACTCGCTGTCAAAATCCCCGTTCGTCACTTCCGTGTTGGAGCGCGCGCTTTCGGCGGGCTAACACCGATGCAACGTCACCAGTAGCTCTCTTCGATGTCGACGGCGCGGATGTTAAGGGATTGAGCCGGATTTGTTGAGGGATCAGGCGGCGACCGATCCTGGAATCAGCAGCGGGTAGCATCGCTTGCAGCCCGGGTTTCCGCAATTGGCGATGGCGTGGCTGACAAATGTTTTCGCCGTCCCGTCGCTCCGGCTCGATTGCCTCTTATTGGCCTTGGCTTGGGAGGAGTACAAGGCGGTGCGGGCAGCTTTGGCGGCGTGTCTTTCCGCCCTCTTGGCGTCGGATCGTGCGGATTTGGATTTCTTACCCATCGTGGTATTCCCTTTCAGGTTCTGGTCTCATTGACGAAGTTGCCACCGTTGACACCATCACCGCCATGCTCCTCAACAAGGACGGACCAACCTAAAAACTACCCGATGAAGCGAGCGCGGGCTTCAGCCTTTACCAGTTGCGCTTTATAGATTGTGATTTTGCTTTCCCATGAACTCCGCATATTGGGATTCGTCGATGCGGCGAGATAGCGGCGCACCTTGCCGAGCTGTTTGCGGATGTTGCGCTCTTCAGGGCTTCGTTTTGGGCTAATTTCAGAGATGGGCCGGGTGCCCTTTTTTTCAGTCACGCTCTATACACTACACGAACCAGCGGCGGGACGCTATGGGGTGTTTACCCCATGGCGGTTATTGTGCGACAAGGCGTATCTTGTCTCATTGCGGGCTTGTTGCTGACCGCCGAATGCTGTATAACCGAGGTGCCGGAGAGCGAAAAAGATCCTTCCGCCACCACGGGCGGCATGAACTGCCAAGCCCGTGACGATTCGTTAACTGTACAAACCACGCCATGAGTTGGGAGGCGGTCGATCAGGCTGCCCCAAGGTTCGTGGCAGAAAGTAAAAGAAGGCTTCTCTATGGAACCGGTTTCCGCTGCAGCAAAAATCCCTTTACGGATCAAGAATACTTATCTGGAGCCCGCGCAGCTACTCATTCCCAACCTCGAGTTACTTATCAACGTCGTGCGTCTGCGTGTCCGCCAACTCG
Organism: Verrucomicrobiia bacterium; assembly: GCA_041476745.1. Taxonomy (GTDB): domain Bacteria; phylum Verrucomicrobiota; class Verrucomicrobiia; order Palsa-1439; family Palsa-1439; genus Palsa-1439. Next base: position 1,971 of record JBGOTY010000106.1, read on the forward strand.
CCCAGGGACATCGGCCCCTCACGCAGACATCTCCGTGGATGGAGTTCGTCGATATCGCGCTAAAGGAAATCAGCGAGGGCAAGCTCGGGTACGCATTCCCCGAGGAAGCCGAGTTCGCGCCCGAGGCGTCTGCCGTCATCGTCGCGTCTCCTTTGGCCAGCACACCCTAACTACAAATGGGACTGAGGGGCCACATCTCATCATCCTGCATTTGGTTGACGCAGTGGGGGTTCTTCTCATCCCCCGAACGCCACTTTAACTTTACCTGACCCGCCAAGACGTTTATCAATCAACGGTGCAGCGCTATCAGTGGCGCTTGTTCGATGCCGACGGGGCGCTCTTTGATTTCGACCCGCGCGCGGCTGGTGGGGTAGAGGGGATTGGCCGCGGGCGATGAAGGCGAATTGGCTTGACATTAGTGGCAGGTTCGTGGCAATAGCATCGAGCTGTAGGCGAGTGAATTCGGGTCATGCGGAGAGGCGAGTTGGTGCAGTTGCGAGGCTGTCGATTCTGATTCACCGGCTGCCACGTTTGCATGCAGGTTAAGTTCTGTTGGGTCGCTCCTTGCTTCGGTTTTTCTTCTGCACGCACACTTCCTGTCCCCCTAACCCGGTTCAAAATATCAACGCGTGAAGCGCAGCAAACGCAGAAGGGGATCAGCGTAACATGAGAACTCGTTCATTATTCCGTGGCGGGGAACCCACAAAAAGAACAACGTCCAGGACGATCTGCCTCTTCGTGGTTGCCGGGTTCATGGCGAGCAGTGCCTACGGCGTTACGTTTCAGTCCGTCGGCCCCACAAATTATGGCGACGACGCGCTCAGCGCCACGGTGAATCCGTATCCAGCCATCCAGGTCAGCACCATTGCTTCCCCGCCAGGACAGTGCTCTTGGATCAACACCGGTCTGAATAATTTTATCGCAGCCAATCCCACCAACGGAACCGGCCCTTCCGGCCAGGCGTGGAGTTACTCCTGGGCCGGCGTGGCCGCCGAGGCCCAAGTGGAGGCGGGCATCAGCAACCTCGACTACTTTCCGTACGTAATCACACAGCCGTCAGTCGCAACCGCCTTACCGGTCGGCGGCGTTCGCCCGGTGGGCCCCACTAACGAACTCGGCGGCGCTGTGTTCAATCTCCAGTACACGCCGCAGCCGGGCGGACCGGTCATCACTAATCTCCACTGGATTCAGGCATATACGGGTACCATCTATGGGAACCCATTTGGGGCCATATTGGACAACGACCCCGACCATCCCTACCAGGCGCAAGCCAGCGATTCACCTTTCTACGACACACAGTACTTTGCCGGGACCCTGACCAATGGCGGAGGATACTTCATAGACAGACCCTACGTTTTTGAAAACGAATACGAGACGAATCCCGTGGTGTCCGCCCAGTTTCAGGTCGTCCTGGCAGGCGACACCCAGACGGTCGTTGGCGGAGTGACCAACAACGCAGTCACACTTTATGGCGGCGAGTGGTGGGGGTTTACCTTCTCGGCCGTTGACGTGCCCGAACCGTCGGCGTACTTGCTCGTAATGCTTGGCGCAAGTGGGCTTCTCTTCTTCCGAAGGAGGGCACGGAAGAAGCGCGCCACCTAGTCGCTTTGGTTAAACGGCAATTCAAAACTCAAACCTGAAAAGGAGACTCCGATGGCGATTGGGGTCACGTCTAACCATTGTAACAATTTGGTGGAGGGGTCCAACGCCCGACTCATGACGTCACCTTCAGCGCCCGCCGATTTGCGCCGCGCCGTTGCCTGGCGGGCTCTTGGGGAAGCACCTGAAGTAATGCGCGACGGCAGCGAACTGGCGATGAAATCCCACCACGAATCCTTCAGGGTGAGGCATGCACCAACATCTTCGATTCCGCGAACACCCAGGCCAGACCGAATCCAGCCATCACGGAACGATCGGTCCTCATGAGCGGGCTGTTCGCAAATACCGCACCGGACAATTCATCATAGCGGGCAAAGGCACCAAACCAAATGTGGCCAAAACGCTTGGTCACTGTCAGGATCAGGAGCGAACCGCTGTATCCGCCGCGCGCATCATAGGCCGGTCGAAAACCGGGAATGGCAAACCGCGGGGCCACCTCGTAGTAATAATCATGGTACTTTTCCGTCGCAAAGAGCGGGCCGACGGCCAACCCGAAATTCCACCCTTTGCCCGGCCCGGTGTTTTTCCAATCAAAAGTAAGCTGAGGATTGACTACGAAACCTTCGCCGTTCACCCGGGAAAGATCCGTGGCAATGACTGCCCGGGCCGGGAGACAGAACTGCACCACGCGCTCGGAATTCGTGTCCTTAAAAAGGCTGATCTCGAGTGAAGGTCCGATTTGGAATGTGGGATCGAGGTTCGGCATCCCGACCCGGGCCGTATCGTTGGCGCTCTTGACTGGTACCGCGGCATCGGCGCTAATGTTGAGTTGCACTCGGTCCGAGTGGAAGAGCAAACCCGACAACCCGTTGTTGTCCAGCCGCAGGAAATCACCGCGATAAATCAGATACGGCAGCGGTAACACATAGAAGCGATATTGGTCAGAACCCCGGTAATCGGGAAGGCTCAGGCCGGCAACTCCGAGTCCCGCCTCCCACAAGGGAAGCTCTTCCGCGCGGCTGGTGTGAGTGGATGTGATGGCCAACAGGGATCCCACCAGACAAGTTATCAATCGTCTCATAGGCCTGACTCAACACTGTAGTTCCGCGAAAATAGACCAAGGGCGTCCGACACGCCCCGTTCATTCTACACAGGATATCCCTGAGTAGTTTGGTGCCCAAACCCTTCTGGAAGCAACCCATTTGCGAAATAAAGGGGTCAAGGATGAATAATTACATATGGATCGTGAACAGGCTTAACGCCTGACCCTTGCCGTCACGTTCCGCGCTCACCGATTTGCGCCCCGCCATGGCTGAGATTCTCGGCGAGGGTTTTTCTCATCTATCAAGAAAGCCTTCGCCAGCCTGTCGATTCAACGCGTAACCGGCAGGTGCAGATCATCCGCGAGCTTTCCAGTAGAACGGGCGGCGATGCAGGTGCATGACTGCTTTGATGAACAGCGTGTCGCCACGCAGACTGTACACGATGGCACACGGAAAGCGGTGGAAGTTGAGCTTGCGGTTGTCGCCCTGGAGGGTGCGCCATCGTAGGGGCCGGGTCACGATGCGCCGCAACGTGCGTTCGAACTCGCTGAGAAACTGCTCGCCCAGCCCCGACTGTTGCTGGTCGTACCAGAGAACCGCCGCCTCCAACTCCTGGTCGGCTTCAGGATGGCTGACGACGCGCATGGAGCTTGGCGCGGATGTCCCGAACGGTTTCTTCCACGGGGCGGCAACTCACTTGGCCCTTCTCGATTTCACGGGAGCGACGCTCAATGACTTCCGCCCACTGCTCTTCGGAGTCGGCGTCGTGCTGGGGATCGAGACTGGCAATGAGTTGGCGGGCCAGATACGCCCGGTCTTGCTCCGGCAGCGCCAGCACTTCGGCAACCTTTTCGGCCACGATGCTCATGCGGCAATAGTATCGCCGATTTCGAGCCTTCTGGCAAGTCTGGTGAACGGCGTCAACGCCTGACTCTTGACACACGTTACGCGCTCACCGATTTCCGCCGCGCCAAAGTTATCTAGTTGAGGGATTGAGTCGAGCTGCCTGAGCGCGGTTGTTCGCCGCTGGATCGAAACCCTCGGAAGACAGCTCGACAACCGGTGAGAAATGCGTCTATAACCGAGCAGCGAGTTGCCTCACAAGCCTGTCTGCAAGGCGCCCCGCCTTCATCCAGGGGAGGCAAAGGTTAAGTCCAATCAACCGTAATCACGGAGGGAGTAACATGAAGGCGAGTCGAACAAGTTGGTTGTCTGCGAGTATAATTGTTGTTTTGGCGGTCTGTGCGACAACAAACCTTATAGCGGCCCCGATCTCGGGTCCAATTCTGAATCCGGCCACGGGACACACTTATTATTTATTGGAGAATAGCGATTGGACGGATGCCCAATCCCAGGCGCTAAGTCTGGGAGGGAATTTGGCGACCGTTAATGATGCCGCTGAAGACGCCTGGATTAGCCAAACATTTACCAACTTCGGTGGCATCCAGCGCAACCTTTGGATCGGGCTCAATGCCATCGGTTTGGATGGCGGCAACCCGAACAATTATCAATGGGTAGATGGCAGTTCATCGACCTACAGAAACTGGGCCTCGGGCGAACCTAATGGCACAGATCAATATACGTACATCATTCCCGGTGGAAATGTGAACGCTGGGCAGTGGAATAACGTGCCGAACGTGACTTCAGCCGGTTACGGATTTGGTCCTGTAATACCCATGTACGGGGTCGCTGAAGTAGTTCCCGAGCCAAGCACATATCTGTTGGCACTACTTGGAAGTTTCGTGATCTGGTGGAAATTAGCGACGTCTCGTAAACGGGGTTAACACCTGACTTTTGCCGCCATGTCCCGCGCTCCCCGATTTGCGCCGCGCTATTGCTGATACTCTCGGTGGGACCATTTCTTCGGCTTGCCTGCGGCTGGTGGTCTTGGTACTCTTGAAGTGGCGCCGGAATGCGCCTTCAGGAATCTCGATCATGAAGCCTGGCCTTACATTACTGGCGGTTATTCTCGCGGCGTTGCTTTCCACACGGGCTCACGCCCAAATCGTGAAGCCTATCGACACCACAAAACAAGCGGATGTAAACAAGACGGTCAACTTCGGCGATGTGCAGTTCGATACGCTCTCGCAGCCGACGAGCGTTCTGCCCGGCAGTTCGCCACTCTCGAAGGGCAACCTCAAGTTTCAGGATACCGATCAGAAAAAAGTGGAATTCAACGGGTTGGAAATGTCCACGATTTCCCGGCCAACCCTGCCCATGGCGAATTTTACTGCCAAGCGCGCCGCAGTCGACGTACCGCGTGATGAAACCAAGAAGCAGGCCGATCAGACCAGGAAGCAGGCTGATCAAACCAAGAAGCAGGCGCAGATCAATGGGCGTCAAATCCGGCCATTCACTCCGGCCGGCGAGGAAGAGTTGAAACACCAGCTCAACGAACCACCTTTGGACGTGCATTGAATATGACCGGCACTCTCGAAAACTCCAAACGGATACGGCTCCTGTGGCCGGCGCTTCTCCTGGTCGTAACTTCACTGGCGATCTCTTGCGCGACGACGAAGCCGGCGCCGCACGGCTTTCTGAATTCGTCGGATAGTTCGCTGAACGAGTGGCTGAACACGCGCCTGAACGTTGATCTTCCGGAGGTGCGCATCATGCATCTGCCGTTGACCGATGCCTTCGCGGGAATGAAACTGGCGATTGCCCGGGCGGATGCGCCCGTCGAATCAGTGAAGGTTACCTTGCACGCGAACGAAGTCACGCGCCGCCAGGCCTTGTGGCTGCTGGCGCAGAAGTACGGGCTGCGGATGGCAGTCGAGCACGTCCGGGGACAGCCTTCTTACATCAGCATCTCGAAGTAGGAATGCTGCGCTTGTTTCGGGCGCGCGCGTCTGTTATCTCCTTCGCACCATGTTGCCAGCGTTGCTCACGACTCTCCTGTGGTCCGTTTCCGTCGTCTGCGCCACACGGTCCACGCACTATTTGGGCAGCGCCGTGGCCAATCTCACCCGGCTGTGCCTCGCCACCGTTCTGCTCGCGCTGTGGGCGCACGGGTTTGGGAGAGGTCTTGGTGGTGCAGGACTCTGGTTCTTTGTTTGGAGCGGGTTCGTCGGCTTCGGGCTGGGCGACCTTGCCTTGTACGAGGCCCTGCCGCGCATTGGTTCGCGGCTCACACTGCTGCTCATGCAATGTCTCGCCGCGCCCATCGGCGCATTGGTCGAATGGTTCTGGCTGGGGACGACGCTCAGTCTTGCGCAGTGCGTCGCGGGTCTCATCATTCTGGTGGGCGTCGCCGTGGCGCTCGCACCGGGAAATCATTTTCATCTCGACCGCAAACATCTCTTCAGCGGGACGATCTTCGGCGTGCTCGCGGCCATCGGGCAGGGCGGTGGCGCCGTGCTGAGCCGTAAGGCCTTTCTGGTGGCGGCCCAGGCCGGCCAGAACATCGACGGCGGCACAGCCGCGTACCAACGGATTCTTGGCGGTATCGGGGTGGCAGCAGTCTATTTCATCTGGCTGCAGTGGCGCGGTGGCCAGGCGACGTCCATCAGTCGTGCCGATTGGCGCAACGCGTGGCCGTGGGTGATGGTGAATACTCTCGGCGGCCCCGTTATCGGGGTGGGTTGCTATCAATGGGCTTTGTCGACGACCCCGAGCGGAATCGTGCTGCCCATCGTCGCCACGCTGCCGCTGGCGGTGATTCCGTTTTCGTGGCGTTTCGAAGGCGACCGCCCCGGCGCGCGCTCGGTCATCGGCGGCGTCATCGCGGTGGCCGGCGTAATCACGTTGACCCTCGTCCAATGAAACTTGGCGCGACAATTCCAACGGGCTTGTGCTAAAATTCCACGAGGATGCAGGAATCGATGGTTCAGATTCGTGACCTGACGAAGGTGTACGGACATGGCGAGATTGAAGTGCTTGCGCTCGATCACGTCGGCCTGGACATTGCGGCGGGCGAGTTTTTGGCATTGATGGGGCCGAGCGGCTCGGGCAAGAGCACCTTGTTGCACATCCTCGCCGGGATCGACCGTCCGACCAGCGGCCAGTGCCTTGTGCAGGGCACGAACGTGGCCGAGCTCAGTGAAACCGACCTGGCCGACTGGCGCAACACCCACGTCGGATTCGTTTTCCAGACATTCAATCTCATCCCCGTGCTGACCGCGTTCGAGAACGTGGAACTTCCGCTGTTGTTGACCGCCCTCAGCGCCGGCGAACGCCGCGAACATGTCGCCGCCGCCCTGGAATTGGTCGGCCTGGCCGACCGCATGAAACATTTGCCGCGCCAGTTGTCGGGTGGCCAGGAGCAACGCGTTGCCATCGCCCGCGCGCTGGTGACGGACCCGGTGCTGCTGGTGGCGGACGAGCCGACCGGCAACCTCGACGCCCACTCCGCGGCGGATGTGTTGGGATTGCTGCAGCGGCTCAATCGGGAGGCCGGCAAGACGGTCATCATGGTGACCCACGATCCGAAGGCCGCGGCCTACGCGCGCCGCGTCGTGCATCTGGAAAAGGGCGAACTGGTCGACGAGAAGGGACAGACGCAGCGCAACCTCTCAATGGGATTTGCAAAATAGTAGGTTTCCGCCGTGACCATCTCCGGTTTTATTGTCAGAAACGCGTTTCGCAACAAGCGACGGCTGGCGCTCACGGTACTGAGCGTTGCGGTCTCGCTGTTTCTGTTTACGACGTTGCAGACGGCCTTGCACCTGATGACGAACCCGCCGACGTCAGACCAGTCTGCGCTGCGGATCGTGACCCGCCACCGCGTCTCGCTGGCGAACGTACTGCCCGAAAAATACCAGCTCCGCATCGAGCGCCTGCCGGGCGTGCAGTACTGCTCGAAGTTCACCTGGTTCGGCGGCATCTACAAGGATCCCAGCTTCAGCAATTTCGCGCAGTTCGCCGTGGACGCGGACCGGATTTTCAAGATCTTCCCCGAAATGGCCGTCACGCCGCAAGAGGAAGCCGATTTTATCAAGGAGAAATCCGCGTGTATCGTTGGCGCCAAGCTGATGGAGCGATTCGGCTGGAAAATCGGAGACAAGATCACGTTGCTGGGTTCGATTTGGCCGTGCAACCCTGAGTTGACCATCCGCGGTGCGTATCACGCTCGCAACGTCGACGAGACGATCATGTTCTTCCATCATGATTACTTCAATGAATTGATGAACGACCGCGGCCTGGTCGGCACCTTTTGGATCAAGGCGGCGAGCGCGGAGGCGATCCCGGATCTGATGGCCCGCATCGACGCCGCGTTCCGCAACTCCGATGCGGAGACGAAGACCGAAACCGAGCGGTCCTTCCAGCTCACGTTCATCTCGATGCTGGGCAATGTGAAATTGTTTCTCGGCGCGATC
>JBGOTY010000107.1:0-9881 GCA_041476745.1 Verrucomicrobiia bacterium
ATGGCGGTGGCGAAGGGATTGACCGGCGGCTATCTGCCGCTGGCGGCGACGCTAACGACAGAAGAGATCTTCGGTGCGTTTCTTGGCGAGTACAGTGAGTTCAAGACTTTCTTTCACGGTCACAGCTACACCGGGAACCAACTCGGCTGCGCGGCGGCGCTGGCGAACTTGCAGGTCTTCGAGGAGGAACGGACGCTGGAGAGATTGCCCCCGCTGTGCGAGCGGCTGCGTGTTGGGCTGGAGGCGTTGCGCATGCTGCCACATGTCGGGGATGTGCGGCACCTCGGGATGATCGGCGCGGTGGAATTGTTCAAGGACGTAACCACGAAGGAGCCGTTCCCGTTGACAGACAAGATGGGCATTCGTGTATGCGCGGAGATGCGTCAGCGGGGAGTGCTGACACGACCGATTGGCAACACAATTGTTCTCATGCCGCCATATTGTATGAGCGTCGCGCAACTGGATCGGGTGTTGAGTGTCCTTGCGGAATCAATCCGGATCGTGGTAGGTTGATCAGACGCTCCAGGGTGTCTGTGGTGGCCAGAAGGGTAAATTATGATTCGTCCACCCGCAGTGGCAGGGCAGTTCTATCCGAAGACGGCGTCCGAGGTCGATACCGTGCTTCAGACACTCATTCCTCTGTCGGCTTCCAAACGCCGCGCCATTGCGGTCGTTTGTCCGCATGCGGGTTGGACGTATTCGGGTCGCACGGCTGGGTTTGTTTATTCCCAGGTGGAAATTCCCGACCGCGTCATTCTCGTCGGCCCCAACCACCACGGCGTTGGCAGTGACTACGCGGTGTATGGTTCCGGTTCGTGGCACACACCTGCGGGTGATGTGCCGATTGCCGAACCGCTGGCCGCCGCGCTGCTGGACAACTGCGAACTGCTGGCCGAGGACCCGCGCGCCCATAGCGGCGAGCACTCTCTTGAGGTGCAGATCCCCATGCTCTTGCGCGCAAATCCCAACGTGCGGATCGTGCCGTTGCTCATCGGTGGAGGCTGGCCGGAGAGCGGTGGACGCCGCAACCTTCGTGAGATTGGCGCAGCCATTGCGCAGACCGTTCAGGATTACGGAAAGCCCGTCTTGCTGCTCGCGTCGACGGACCTCAATCACTACGAGAACCAGGAAACCTCGAACATTAAAGACAAGCTGGTGTTGGATGCTGTTGTGAAATTGAATGAAGAGGCGCTGATGGACCATGTGATCGACGTGGAAGTATCGATGTGCGGGGTTGCGTCCACGTATATTGTACTGCACGCCGCCAAGAAACTGGGGGCGAAACGCGCCGAATTGCTCGACTACCGCACGAGCGGGGACGTCAGCGGTGATTTCACGCGGGTGGTGGGTTACGGCGCGGTGGTGATTGAGTGAGCGCCGGTAGGTTGATAGGGTGTCGGTTTGAAATCCGACTGCCCTGCCGCCATCACATCAATAGTAAAACGTAAAGCTTATGTTGCGAGGTGCTTTTCCAACCCGCGCACGCAGGTCGGCAGGCAGAGGATCAAACGGGGCAGATTCAATGACCGCCTTTTCGCAGAACAATGCCAAAATCCGTCCCCCTGTAGACTCAGATTGTAGATTTTCCAAATGTCCATCAGCGAATAATTGAAAATGAACCGTGATTAAGCCCCCGGTGTCATATACACGGTAGCGTTCTATTAGCGCGTACCAGCGCTTCTGCACGGCTTTGATAAGCTTCTCGTCGTAGGCGGCGAATAGTGGATTTCCTTGAGCGTTGGATATACCAGGCCGACTACTCGCGTCCCCAGACACTCTGGAAGGAGGTGCCGACGTTTCCGTACCAAGCGTAAGGCCGACCGAGTCAGGCACCAGCTTTAGTTGATACTGCGCTGCCTTCTTTGGACTGTAATCAAATTGTTTTTGGATCTCCGGCGGCAGCTTCTCCAGTGGAAGGGTCGCCGCGCCTGTTTGGTGGATGATGGACACCGTTGTTGGGGTTGCGGTCTTGAAGGTTACGTTGGAGTAGGTGACGCCATCGACAACGAGAATCAGATTGGATTGGTCAGCCCAGAGAGGAAGAGCAAGAAGCCAGCAGAGCATCGAGAGAAGCGTGATTCTCATTGGGTATCCCTTTGAGGTTCTAGCCGTCGAATCCTACCAGAGAGGGGCACTCCCAGCAAGGTGTCTTGTTAAAGTGAGCGCGAGCCGGTTGGCGGGTTTGACATCCGGTGAGGGGCTTGCTACAGTTAGAATGCAGTTTGGTGGAGAACAGTATGATTACACTTACGGAAAACGCCACGAAGCATATTAAGACGCTCCAAGCCGATCAGAGCGCGCCGGGCAAGGCGTTGCGTGTGTATGTGGACGCGGGTGGCTGCTCGGGCATGGAATACGGCATGGCGTTCGATGAGAAGAAGGCCGAGGATGAAGTGGTGGCGCAGGACGGGGTTGAGGTCGTGATCGACCCGATGAGCCTGAATTTCCTCAAGGGCAGCGAGATTGATTACGTGGACAGCCTGCAGGGGTCGGGATTCAAGATCAAGAACCCGAACGTGCATTCGAGCTGTGGCTGCGGCAAATCGTTCAATTAGGCTTTTGTTCTTTCACCCCGCCTTCGCTGAAGCTACGGCGGGCAAGTAGGCAGATTCGTTTGGGGAGCCTTTCGAGGCTGAGATTCCGCACGAGGCGGGAGACCCACTGAACCTGACCCGGGTAATGCCGGCGTAGGGAAACACATCGCAAGGCCGACTCCTGGATTCAGAGTCGGCTTTTTTTATTGACGCAAAGGAGAGAGATGATTGCACCGAAGAACGGGAATGGCGAAGCGGACGGTCGCGAGATGCTGCCGAAATCAACGAAGGTGTTTGTGGAGGGGAAAATCCACGCGGCTATCCGGGTTCCTTTCCGCAAGATTGAGTTGTCGCCAACCGTGAGCCACACGGGCCGTGTCGAGGTCAATGAGCCGGTGCGTGTGTATGATACCAGCGGCCCGTGGAGCGATCCCGGCTTTCATGGTGACGTGAATCACGGACTTCCCGCGCTGCGGAGTGAATGGATTCTCGGGCGTGGAGACGTGGCGAAGGTTGAATCCTCGTATCGACCCATCGCCGGCCGCAGTGATGTGGAGATTCCCGCGACGTTGCGACGTCAGCCGCTGCGCGCGAAGCCGGGCAAGATTGTTACCCAGTTGCATTACGCGCGGCAGGGAATCGTCACGCCGGAGATGGAATTCATTGCGTTGCGTGAAGGGCTGGAAGCGGAGTTTGTGCGAAGTGAAGTGGCGCGCGGGCGGGCGATTATTCCCGCCAACATCAATCATCCCGAGAGCGAGCCGATGATCATCGGTCGCAATTTCCTTGTGAAGATCAACGCCAACATCGGCAATAGCGCCGTGGCCAGCTCGATTGAGGAAGAGGTCGAGAAGATGCGTTGGGCCGCAAAGTGGGGGGCGGACACTGTCATGGACCTCTCGACGGGCAAGAACATCCACGAGACGCGCGAGTGGATCATCCGCAACAGTCCCGTGCCCATTGGCACCGTGCCGATCTACCAGGCGCTGGAGAAGGTCGATGGCAAAGCGGAAGAACTCACGTGGGAAGTGTACCGCGACACGCTCATCGAGCAGTGCGAGCAGGGCGTCGATTATTTTACGGTCCATGCGGGTGTGTTGCTCCGCTACATCCCGATGACGGCGAAACGCGTCACCGGCATTGTCAGCCGGGGCGGGTCGATCATGGCCAAGTGGTGCCTGGCGCATCACCAGGAGAGTTTTCTGTACACGCGGTTCGCGGAGATTTGCGAGATCATGGCGGCTTACGATGTGAGCTTCAGCCTCGGCGACGGCTTGCGGCCGGGTTCGATTGCCGATGCCAACGACGAAGCGCAATTTGCCGAGTTGAAGACCCAGGGCGAACTCAACAAGATCGCGTGGGAACACGGTTGCCAGGTCATGAATGAAGGCCCGGGCCACATTCCCATGCACCTCATCAAAGAGAACATGGAGAAACAACTGGAAGGGTGCGCCGAAGCGCCGTTCTACACGCTCGGGCCGCTGACGACCGATATCGCGCCCGGCTACGACCACATCACCAGCGCCATCGGCGCGGCGATGATCGGCTGGTACGGCTGCGCCATGCTCTGTTACGTCACCCCGAAAGAACATCTCGGCCTGCCGAATAAGAAAGACGTCAAGGACGGCGTCATCGCCTACAAGATTGCCGCCCACGCCGCCGATCTCGCGAAGGGCCACCCCGGCGCAAAGTCGCGCGACGATGCGTTGAGCAAAGCCCGCTTTGAATTCCGCTGGGAAGACCAGTTCAACCTCAGCCTTGATCCCGACACCGCTTGCGAATTCCACGATGAGACGTTACCCGCCGAAGGCGCCAAGCTGGCCCACTTCTGCAGCATGTGCGGTCCGCACTTCTGTTCCATGAAGATCACCGAGGACGTGCGGAAGTACGCCGAGGAGCAGGGGATTGCAACAGAAGAGGCGTTGAAGAAGGGGATGGAAGCGAAGTCGAAGGAGTTTGTCGAGAAAGGTGCAGAGGTTTACAGCAAGGCGTGACAGGTCCATGAGGAACTTTCGTTTTGCCGTTTGTCTTCTCCTCGGCTTCGGTGCACTGTCGGCTTTTTCTGAGGAGAGCAAACCGCCGGTGCGGTTGGCCATCATTGGGCTGGTTCACACCCATGTGCGGGGGTTCCTTCCGCAGGCGCTTACCAATGCGGAGGTGCAGGTGGTCGGCATTGTGGAGCCGGATCAGACACTGGTGGCGCAATTCGCCCAGCGCTACCAAATCAACACGAATTTATTTTATCGCAGCCTGGACGAGTTGTTTGCCAAGACGAATGTGCAGGCGGTGGCGACGTTCACCAGTACTTTCGATCATCGGCGGGTTGTGGAGGCGTGCGCGCGGCGCGGTATTCATGTGATGATGGAAAAACCGCTGGCGGTGAACATGGAGCACGCGCGCGCCATGGCGGCTGCTGCCAAGAAGGGCGGGATTCATCTGCTGGTCAATTACGAGACCACCTGGTACTCGGCCAATCACGCGGCGTATAAACTGGTCACGGAACAGCATGCGATCGGGGAGTTGCGGAAATTCGTGGTGCATGACGGACATCGCGGGCCGAAGAAGATTGGCTGTCCGCCGGAGTTTTTGGAATGGCTTCTCGACCCGGTGCTGGACGGTGGCGGGGCGCTGCCTGATTTTGGTTGTTACGGCGCTGACCTGATGACGTGGCTCATGCAGGGGCAGCGGCCGACTTCGGTTTTCGCGGTGACGCAGCACCTGCAGCCCGATCTTTATCCAAAGGTGGACGATGAGGCGACGATTGTGGTGACGTATCCCAAGGCGCAGGGAATCATCCAGGCGTCGTGGAATTGGCCTTACAACCGAAAGGACATGGAGATTTACGGTCAGACCGGGTACGTGCTGGTGCCGCGGGGTAATGAGTTGCGCATGTTGAAGGGCGACCGGCCTGAAGACGAGACGCAGATGACCGTCCCGCCGTTGACCGGCCCGGAGGCCAACCCGCTCGCCTATTTGGCTGCAGTGGTGCGCGGGGACATCCAACCCTCCGGCCTGTCGTCGCTGGAAGTGAATATGACGGTGACGGAAATTCTCGACGCCGCTCGCGAGTCTGCCAAGACTGGGACGCGGATTGAGCTTTCGGCAGAAGCCCAACCGCTGCCGTAGCAAGTGTAGGTTAGTATTTCTGTTCTATGAAAATCTCGAAGGGCATGCCAAAGTGCGCCTAGGAGCAGGGAATTGCCGAATCCGAAGCGTTGAAGAAGGGGATGGAAGAGAAGAGCAAGGAATTCGTTGAGAAGGGCGCGCAGGTTTACGCGAAGGCGTAAAATCCTTCTCGATTCTGTCAGCGCTTTCGGGCTTCTTTATTGTCGTGACAAGGCCTTCCGTTGGGGCTAATAGGATTTCCATGAGAAGGGATCTGAGGAGAAGTTCTCTTCCGCTATATCTGACATTTGCACTCTGGCTCGTATGCTTCAAGAGCCCTGCCCAATCTAATATGGTGTACCTGAGTAGCCCGTCGGGCGACTACATCGGACAGGGGGCAACATATTACACGACCAACCCCGCAGACATCGCTATCTCGGGATCTCTACCCACTGTGACGATGTGGGCATTCGGGTATAGCATTGAAATTGACGCGCCAGACGCCTCCAACCTGGCCGTAGGGGTGTATACGAACGCATCGCGGTATCCATTCAACGGTTCGCAGCCGGGCCTAACTGTTTCAGGTAATGGACGAGGGTGTAATAACGTATCGGGCCAGTTTGAAATCCACGAGATTCACACGAACAACGTTGGGCAGGTGGATCGTTTTTGGGCGACGTTTTCCCACAGTTGTGAAGGGGTCATGCCGGCGATGGTGGGTGACCTGCGGGTCAATTCGACGCTCGCGCCTTTGCAGCCCGTGGCTCAGATTCGTCGGGTGCCACAAGATTATCCGACCATCCAGGGAGCCATTGATGCCGCCAACGTCGTGGCCGACACAGTTCTGGTGAGTGCGGGGGCCTATGTCGAATCGATTGATTTCCATGGCAAGAGTGTGCATGTAGTGAGCGTGAATGGTCCGGCGCAAACGATTATCCGGCCCACGACAGCAGGCGGCGTAGCCGTTAATTTCAGCTCCGGGGAGCAACCTGATGCCATTCTGTCCGGGTTTACGATCACGAATGGGAGCATTCAAGTGAACAGCGCTTCACCCACGATCTGTTCGAACAGATTGAGTGCCAGTGCGATCGGTTCCTATTTTGCGAGTCCGACAATCATTTCAAATTGGATCTCGGGTTACCCCGGTTATGGGATTTATCTTCAGGGTGCCGCGTCCGCGACGGTCGCCGGCAATCTTATCGAGTTGAATTCCGGCGGTGGGATCACGATGTTTGCGGCCGGCACGCCGAACATCAGTAACAATGTGATTCGAAACAACCTGGGGAATGGTATGGATATGTCGAATTATTCGGACGCCAACATTCTCCAGAATATCATCACGGGGAACAAAGGCGCGGGGATATATTGGTTGGTTCCATCCGGTAATCGGGGTCCCTACGTCATCAACAACACGATCGTGGGCAATATCTCAGCGGGCATCAGCGCAGATGGCTACGACGGGGCTTCACTGGTCATGAATAATATCATCGGAGGCAGCCCCGCGCTGTATGTGGGTTCGTTCAATGACAGCAATCCACCGATTATTCAATTCAATGAGATCTACTCGACAAATGGCGCGGCGTATTCGGGTTTAATTACGGACCGGACCGGACCGGCATCAATGGGAATATTTCGAATGCGGCTGTTTTTCTCGACCCGGTTGCCGACAACTACCGGACCAGACGATACTCCCCCGGGATCGATGCTGGATCGGCCAACCAGACCGTATCACCGGACATCGAAGGGAATCCACGGCCTGTTGACGGGGATGGAATCCCACCGGCATTGCCGGATATGGGTGCGTACGAGTTTGTGCCTGGCCCGCCGCGTCCCGCAACCACCTTGCATGCATTTTCCACCCCCGCAGCAGTTTTGTTGGACTGGAGGGCGTTTGATGACGCCGCGAATTACGTTCTCGGCAGGTCGACGAACGGCACGGGACCTTTTCCGGTCATCGCCAGTATCACCAGTACAAACTACGCAGATTCCAACGCGGTTTCTGGTGTGGTGTATTTCTACGTGGTGGCCGGACAGAATACATTTGGCGTGGGTTCCAACTCCGCTCCGGTTTCGGTACGAGCAGGGAATCATCCTCCCGTGGCAAGCAATGACACCGTTACGATCAATGAAGATACGATCGCCGTGATCCCGATTCTGGCCAACGATAGCGATCCCGACGGGGATGCACTGGTGGCGCAATTGTTGAGTCAGCCCCAAAACGGCCAGGCAACCTTGAGCGGCACAAATGTGACGTACCAGCCACAACTGAATTTTAATGGAACCAATTCATTTACTTACAAGATCACCGATACCTTGGGAAGTTCCGCGACTGGTTTGGTGACCGTGATCGTGCTGCCGGTGAATGACCCACCGACGGCGAACAACGCCGTCTTCTCGCAACCAGCGGATACGATTTCCACGAATACCCTGAGCGGAGCCGACGTGGATTCTTCCAATTTGGTATTCTTCATCAGTTCATCCCCCTTGCATGGAGTTGCGACGCTGAATCCAACCACAGGCAATTTGATTTACCGTCCGGTGCACGGTTTCTTCGGTGCCGATAGCCTGCGCTTTCAGGTGTTCGATGGGCAAGCCAACAGCGCGGAGGCGACGGTGTCGATTACTGTGATAGCTCCCACTGACGTTGATCATGACGGAATGGCGGATGCCTGGGAGAATCTATGGGATTTGAACGATCCGAATGCCGATCCTGATCACGACGGATTCACCAGTCTCCAAGAGTACCTGGCAAACACGAATCCGCGCGATGAAAAGTCATTCTTCCATATTTTAAGTGTGGTCCCCGATGCCGATGGATACTGGCATGTTACTTGGGCGTCGGTTGGGGGAACGCGCTACCGAGTGTATTCCACTGACTCGCTCACGAATGGAGCCGCGTACCAGCCGATTCTGCGTTCCGTGGATGAGGAAATGGATCCGTCTCCGTACGGAGCAGCCTCCTCGCAAACCTACATCGACATGCGACCTGCGTCTGTTACAGGCGCACGCTTTTATCGAATTGCTGTAGTGCAATAGATCCTAGACGTCCGAGTTCAGCGACTAAAACTATAGTCTTTTCCCGCTTCATCAACACGCGCTGGATGCCGTGACACAAGAAGATGGATTGCCCCGATGTATCTGTAAACGATATTCCGCTGGACATGGTGGGGGCGGAGAGGTATCATGAGCGGATTAACATGCAACATCCAACGATCAACGTGCAACTCTCAAGGGGAACGATGGCGGAAATACCCCTCACCCTAACCCTCTCCCCCAAGGGGAGAGGCGATATCTGGAGAAGATGAGAGACTACGGCTACGGCGGGCAACGTGGCCAAGGCAAACTCTTTGTTCCGGGGTACAGCAACAACAAAAAAACCCATTTCTGCGAAACGAATCCCCCAGTTAACCTGGCAGTTTGCAAGGACTTAGAAAGACGGCCTTCGGAAAGTGGCCGGGGTTTGTGCGGGCTGGGAATGGGTGGACGAGGTGGACCGTCGTGGACTTTGTGGACGGGGGAGGCAGACGCTTCCGCTATGGCGTGGGGGATCTTTGAACTGATGAATGCATCCAGTTGCTTGAAGGGTTGCCAGTGTCATGAGAGACCCTTCGACAAGCTCAGGGTGACGGACCGGGGAAGGGGCGGTTGTGACAGAAAATACGCTGGCGCGGGTGACCTATTCTTTCTCTTTGTCGGCGAGGACGCGTTCGATGCGGGGGTCGGGGGCGAGCCAGAGGAGGGCGACGGTGATGAAGAGGGCGTGGGAGATCCAGGGGCTGACGAAGGCGAGGGGGATGGCGAGGAGGTAGAGCGTCGGCGAGAGTTTACCTTTCCAGTCGTTGCCGATGGCGGCGGCGAGGAGGGAGTCGGGGCCTTGTTGCTTGATGATGGTGCATTGCAAAATGTAGTAGGCGACGGCGGCCATGAGGAGGACGAAGCCGTAGACGGCGGTGGGCGCGGACGCGAGATGATTTTCGCCGACCCATGCGGTGGTGAACGGGAAGAGCGAGAGCCAGAAGAGCAGGTGGAGGTTCGCCCAGAGGATGCTGCCGGTAACGTGTTGGGTGGAATGGAACAGGTGGTGGTGGTTGTTCCAATAAATGCCGACGTAGATAAAACTCAAGACATAGCTGAGAAGGACGGGCAGAAGCGGTTTCAGGACGGTGAGGTCGGTCGCGTGCGGGACTTTCAATTCCAGCACCATGATAGTGATGATGATCGCGAGGACGCCGTCGCTGAAGG
>JBGOTY010000108.1:0-9873 GCA_041476745.1 Verrucomicrobiia bacterium
GCTACGGGCGCGACCGCCGGACCGCCATGGATCGCATGGCGCGGGCGCTGGATGAATTCATCATCCGCGGGGTGGAGACGACGATCCCGTTGCACAAACTGATTTTGAAGGACCCGAATTTCCGTCGGGGGCGGTACTCGACGAGCTTTGTGGAACGGCTTTTGGCGGCCAGTCAGCCGTTGGTGCCGCCAAAACCGGAAGAACCAAAACCCGCGCGTGTGGGCACCCCGGAATGACCGAAGGAGTTTGACCAGGACATTATGAAAAAGATCGCGATGCTGACGGGCGGCGGCGACTGCCCCGGATTGAACGCCGTGATTCGTGCGGTGACGCGCAAGGCCCTGGTGGAAGGCTATGAGGTGCTGGGTTTCCGCAACGGTTGGGCCGGCGTGCTCAAGGGCGACTACTTCCCGCTCACGCGTGAGCGCGTGTCGGGCATCCTGCATCTCGGCGGCACGATCCTCGGCACCTCACGCACCAATCCGACCGACGAGCAACTCGAGACGATCGTCAAGCATGTCAGGAGCATGGATCTCGCCGCGCTCGTGGCCATCGGCGGCGATGACACCCTCAGCGTCGCCTCGCGCCTGCACAAGCGGGGCCTGCCGGTCATCGGCGTGCCCAAGACCATCGACAACGATATTGACGGCACGGACCAGACTTTCGGCTACGACACGGCGATCAACATTGCCGCCGAAGCGATCGACCGTCTTCACAGCACCGCCGAGTCGCACAGCCGCGTGCTGGTGGTGGAATTGATGGGTCGTCAGGCGGGCTGGATCGCGCTCGGCGCGGGCATGGCCGGCGGCGCGGACCTGGTGCTGTTGCCGGAATTCCCCATGTCGCTGGCGGAGATCTGTAAAATCATCAAGCAACGCCAGGCCGGTGGAAAGAATTTCTCCATCGTTGCCGTCGCCGAGGGATTCAAGCTCGAAGGCGTCGAGGTTACGGCCGTCAAGGAACTTGATGCGTTCGGTCATGTCCGGCTTGGCGGCGTTGGCGAAGTCCTTTGCCGGGAGATCGAGAAAGCCACGGGCATCGAAAGCCGCGGCGTGGTGCTGGGTCACATTCAACGCGGCGGAACGCCCAGCGCCTACGACCGCGTGCTCGGCACGCGCTACGGCGTGAAGGCGGTCGATCTCGCGCTGAAAGGCCAGTTCGGCAAGATGGTCGCCCTGCGCGGTGCGGAGGTTATCGGGATCGACATCGATTCGATCCTCGCCGAGGTGATCGATCCGAAGACCGGCCAGCGGAAACTGCGCGTGCGCAACCGTTGCGTGCCGCAAGAACTCTACGACGTCGCAAAGGTCTTTTTTGGTTGATGTCAAAAACCCGTCTCGCCCAATGCCGTTTGTACGGGTTCGTCGATACGGCGTATATCGAGGAGCTTGATCCCGGCAACGTAGCGCGCGACCTGATCGCCGGCGGCGTGGACATCATTCAGGTGCGCGCCAAGGAGCAGTCACATGCCGACCGCGTCGCCCTCGCGCTGAAGGTCGTCTCCGCGGCGTTTCAATACAAGGTGCCCGTCATCATCAACGACGACATCGAGGCGGCCTTTGAGACGGGCGCCGATGGCGTGCATCTCGGACAGGAGGATTGGGCCGCGATTCCACGGGAAGAACGGGCCGAACGGCTGGCGAATATGCGCATCGTCGGCCTCAGCACGCACTCGCTTGAGCAAGCGCTCGCGGCTGAACGCGATGGCGCTGACTACCTCGGGGTTGGTCCCGTCTTTCCAACGGCCACGAAACCAGGCGTGAAACCCGTGGGTGTCGAACTGGTGCGGGAAGTTGCCGCGCGCGTGAAAACCCCGTTCTTCGCGATCGGCGGAATCACGCTGGACAACATCGGTGAGGTCCTGGAGGCGGGCGCGACACGCGTGGCAGTCGTCTCCGCGATCCTGAAAGTTCCGGACAAGACGGAAGCCGCGACAGCATTCAAAAGGCGATTGGAGAGATCGTAGCCGCGAATGGATTCGGGGCTGCCAGGGAGATTGGTATGAGTCTTCTCATTACAGGCTCGGTCGCGCTCGATAGCGTTAAAACGCCGCTTCAGGAACATCACGACCTGCTGGGCGGCTCGGCCAGCTATGCCTCGGTGGCGGCGAGTTTTTTTGGGCCCGTCCAGATGGTCGCGATTGTCGGCACGGACTTCCCCGAAAAATATCTCGCGCTCTACCGCAAACACGGCATCGATCTCGACGGCCTGCAGATTGCCGACGGCAAAACGTTTCGCTGGAGCGGGGAGTATGAATGGGACCTGAACCAGCGGCGCACCCTGTCGGTCGACCTGAACGTCTTCGAGACATTCCAGCCCACGCTGCCCGACGCCTACAAGCGCACGCCGTACGTCTTTCTCGCGAACATCTCGCCGCAACTGCAGATGCACGTGCTGGCGCAGGTCGCCGCGCCGAAGTTTATCGTGGCCGACACGATGGATTTGTGGATCGGAACGCAACGGGACGCGCTGACCGAGCTGCTGCGCAAGATTGACTGCCTGGTGCTGAACGAGAGCGAAGCCCGCGAATTCACGAAGGAGACCAGTCTCATCAAGGCGGGCCGTCAAATCCTGAAGCTGGGCTCGAAAAGTTCGAGCCGGGGCCCGAAATACGTGGTCATCAAGAAAGGAGAGCATGGCTGCCTGCTTTTTGGGAAGGATCTGTTCTTCAGCGCACCGGCCTATCCGCTCGAAGATATTCACGACCCGACCGGCGCGGGCGATTGTTTCGCGGGCGCGTTCGCCGGCTATCTCGCGCGCGCCAACCGCATCGACCACGATTCGCTTCGCAAGGCGGTCGTCTACGGCAGCGTCATCGCCTCCTATTGCGTGGAAGACTTCAGCCTCACCCGCCTGCAATCGCTGACGGAACCGCAAATCAACGAGCGCTACGGCCTGTTCAAATCGATGAGTCGCTTCGACATTGGCTGAGTGCTCCTCTTGTCGGTGCGGCCGCCTTTCACAGAAGCGCGGCTGCAACCAAGCTGGGCCGCGCCTCTATTCTCGGCGAAGTGCTCCAAATTACTGGTGTAATCGGCTCGATCTTTTGACAGGCAGAGGAGAGGGTCGGCTTGCCCCACAAAATACGATAAAGACAGGGCTCCGCTGACGACAGCGGACAAAGGTGTGGAGTTACGAGTTGGCGAGGATGCGGCGGGATTCGTCGAGGAAGATGCCGCGGAAATTCATCTTGAGCGCTTCGGGGTTGGTGGCTTTGATAAGCGCTTCCTCTTCGGAAACCAGTTTGGCTTTCACCAGCTTGAAGAGCGCCTGATTGAACGTCTGCATGCCTTCATCCGTGCCGGTTTCGATGGCGGCGAAAAGTTTGTCGAGCCGGTTTTCTTCGATGAATTTGCGGACGGTTCCCGAATTAAGCATGATCTCGACGGCGGGAACGACGCTGCCGGAGGTCGCGGGAACGAGCCGTTGGCAGATGACGGCGCACAGGGTGGCCGCCATCTGGCGGCGAATCTGGTCGCGCTCGTGCGCCGGGAAGAAATCGAGGGTGCGGCCGATCGCGGAGTACGCCGTGGTCGTGTGCAGCGTGGCCAGCACCAGATGCCCTGTGTCCGCGGCGGCAAGAGCGGCCATGAATGACTGGCTGTCGCGCATTTCGCCGATGACGATGACATCAGGATCCTGGCGCATGACGTGAACGAGCGCTCGTTCGAAACTGAGCGTATCCAGGCCGACTTCGCGTTGTTCGATGACCGATTGTTTGTCGTCGAACATGTACTCAATGGGGTCTTCGAGGGTGATGATGTGGCACTTCTCGGTTTCGTTGATGTGCTGGACCATGGCGGCCAGCGTGCTGGATTTGCCGCTGCCGGTGGGGCCCGTGATCAGGATGATGCCGCGCTCGGAGGCGGCGATTTTGCCGAGTTGCTCCGGCAGGTTCAGTTCTTTGAAGCTCGGCACGTGCGTTTTGACGTGGCGCATCACGAAGGCGGGCAGACCGCGCTGATAAAAGACGTTGACGCGGAAGCGGCCGAGGGCCGGGTCGATGTAGGAAAAATCAGCTTCCTTCTCGCGATCGAGGCGGGATTCCAGATGTTTCGGTAGCATGTGGCGGACGATTTCCTCGACTTGCTCGGCGGTGGGAGGATCGACCTGGACGGGGAACAGTTCGCCCGAGATGCGGATGGTGGCGTGGTGACCGGGCTTCACATGGATGTCCGAAGCCGCCATGTTGATGGCGAACTTCAGGAGACTGTGCAGGTATTCCATACGGGTCAGCGGGAGATCGAGATACTGAGCGGAGCGACGGCGGCGGGGGCGATGGCAAGCTGGGCTTGCGCGCGCTTGGGCAGGTCCAGGAACAGTAGTACCACCTTGAACCCTTTGCCCTGTTCGCGTCGGGCGCATTGCACCACGACACCGCGACAGTCGATGTCGATCCGTTGATCTCTGCGCGCCGCTGGCCGCGGCAGGCGCATCTCCACGCCAACTTCTGTCCATTCGGGCATGAAAGTATCGGTGAGAAACGTAATGCCCTTGGGGCTCAGGTCAAAAACCTTGTCGAGAACCGCGGCCTTGTGAGAACGTTTGCTTTTCAGCTCAGCGTCAAAGATTCCGGAAACATCACGCTTGGTAACACCCATTATAGTCTCAATTGCCTCAAGTAAAAGTTACGCTGCAATCTAGCATCGACCCGGCACCCTGTCAACGGAGCCGCCGCACACAAGTGTGAACATGTCACACATACTGATTGACAGCGAAGGTTGGATGTGTGAAGATTTCACACATTCCATGATTTCCCTGAATAAAAACGAGTTGGAGGCCCTGCGAATCCTTTGGGAACGGGGCGAGTTGAAACCCGCGGACATCCAGGCCCATTTCTCATGGTCGATTGAAAACGCGACTTTGCGTTCGGTCCTGGTCAATTTGGTCGAGAAGGGATACATCACCCGAAAGCTGCAGGGGAAGGCCTTTTATTATGCAGCCTGCATTCCCAAAGCCACCTTGCTCGAGACCACGATGCAGTCCCTGGCGCGGGTTTTTGCCGGGGGTTCCACCCGGGAATTGGTCGCCCAATTGGTGGAGACCACCGATATCAAACCGTCCGACCTGAAACTCATCAGCCAAACCGCTGCCGGAGCATCACGACAAAAGGCAAAGAAGAAATCAACGTGAATTCACCCACCCTTCTCACCCTCACGTCGGTCCCGGTAATCCTTCTCAAGTGGACTACGCTGCTCGCACTGGGCTGGACGGTTCATTGGCTGGTTCGCCAAAGGCATGCTCGCTGGCGGCTGATTCTTTGGCGCAGCATTCTGTGTTTCGGTCTGGTTTTGCCTTTGGTCCATTTTTTCCCAATCCACGTGCTGAAGATACCGATCCAAGTCACGCCTGATCCCTTAGCGGGGCTTTCTGACCTGCCTGCGCCGGTCGCAAACAGCAATTCGACCCGGCCGAGCCAGTCGGCCGCAAACTCACCGGAAAAGCCGTCTGAGGCAGGCACGACCCTACAAAGTGTGGATTCTCCCCGATCCAAAGCCTCCCCAGAGCCAGGCTCGTGGACAACGTTTTTGTTCATGATCTGGGGCTTGGGCTGTGTCTGGGGGGTGCTCCGGCTCGTGGGTCTGCATGTTCAACTTTCTCGTTTGAAAAAAAGGGCCAGCGTTTCGAGTCCAGCCCTTCAGAAGCTGGCGGGGGAGATTCGGACCCGGCTCCGTGTCAAACGAACGGTTGAGATCCGGGTGTCAGATTCGGTCACTTCTCCCTTTGTCTATGGCCTGTTAAAACCGGTGATCATGCTGCCCGGGACATTGGCTCGAGATCTTTCGGGTGGCGAAGTCTCCGCGCTTTTGAGCCATGAAATCGCGCACTTGCGCCACCATGATTTGGCTTGGTGTATCGGTTGGCGATGGATGAAGGTCCTGTGTTGGTTTCATCCGCTCGTCTGGAAAATCCCCGCGGCCCACAATCTCGCTTGCGAACAGGAAGCGGACCGGACCGCTTCCGCCCAATTGGAGGACGGTGGTTCCTATGCCCGGTTGTTGGCGCAACTGGCCTTGCGTGTGTTGGCCCTTTCGTCCCTTGAAACCACGCTCACGGTGAATGGAACGGCGCAGATCGTGCAACGACTGAATCATCTGGGGCGAGAAGGAATACGCGCTTGGAACTGGAAGTACTCCGTGGTGGGAATTGGCCTGATGGGAGTGTGGTTCTTGATGATTGCCGGATGCGAGTTTTCCAAAACCGCGCCGGCACCCACATACAAGGAGGCGTTGGTTGTGGTGGAAGACGAAGACGGCAAACCGATTGAAGGGGCAACTATTGAGCCCACCGGTTTTCGGGTCAAAGGGCGGCACTCGCCGGACGCTTACAATTGGCACAGTTGGGAAAAAACTCCCGCGAAAGTTACGACTGACCGCGAAGGGAAAGCCCACCTGCGATACCCCCTGGTGGCCATTCCTGAGGAACAGGAGTTAACGGGACGACTGATCTTCCGGGTATTGCACCCGGAATTTGCCACCGTGGTGATACAAAGTTTTTCTGTGGACGGCTCTGAGAAACCAATTCAAATGAAGCGGGGCATTCCCCTGGAGGTCTCGGGTTATTTCAGTGCTGATCGCCAACCGGTACTGGAACTCATCCCGAATGTTAGCGGAGAAGAGGCGCGCCCGGAAGATTGGCAGAAAAAGGAGAACGGCGTCTTCGCGTTTCACAAGCTCTCTCCCGGCGGCCATCTACTTCAACTGATGGGACGACTGCCCTCGGGGGAGATCGTCTACAGCGAAGGCTTTGCCTTCACCGCCGAAAAGGGGAAGCCATGCAATTTCGCATTGGAAATGAAACCGGGCATTCGTTTGGAAGGACGGATTGACGACAATGTGGCGCGGCCGGTGAAGAATGGCCGGGTCCTGATCAATGTGCGCCCCAAAGAAATTCCCGCGTACCTCGACCCCGAAATGTCACGTTCCCTTGCTGCGCAATACGGTTATTTCCATCCGTGGCAGAGTCACCGGTTGATTGCTGCGGACGGGAGCTTTGTTTTTGAATCCATTCCGCCAGGTGAGGTGGACGTGGTTGTCCATGGCGACGGCTTTGTTTCCAAGAATGGGGGGGAGGCCAAGTATCCCGGCGCCCCTACGCAACCCCTGGTCGGAGTACCCCAACCATATCCGCTGGTGGCACCTGTAACCAAAATTGAAGTGGTCACCGAACCCACTGCAACCCTGGAGCTGACGACCAAGACGAAATCGGGAGCGCCAGTGGAAGGAGTCGCCGTTTCCCTTTATCCCAACGTGCTGCGCATGGGCGGAATCTTTGGCAGGATGGAACATTCCAACGAAGAATCCTTTCGAAACCTGAATCCCCTGCCCGGTACACCTTATTCCGGTATCACCGACAAGGGTGGGGTCGTCGTCATTGCCAACCTTCCCGTCTTTACGCGATCTATTGCAGTTGAACATCCTCAATTCGAGGTTCCGCTTCAGGATCCCAAGGGATGGCGCAGTCGGGTTGTCCACGTCACCTTTTCACCGGGAGTGACCAACAAAATGGAATTAACTCTTGAGCCGAAGGGAACGGAGTTTATCCGGGAGTGACCAGTGAACGTCGCCTTACCACTGGATGACACAGGAGGCCCAGGTCAGGCCACTGCCGAAAACGACGAGCAAAATCAGGTCGCCGTGCTGGAAGCGGCCTTCGCGCGCGGCTTCATCGAGCGCGATGGCGACGGAAGCGGCTGACACGTTTCCGTAGCGATGGAGGTTGACGTACACCTTTTCCATCGGCACGCCAATCCGGTCGGCGATCGCTTCGAGGATGCGGATGTTGGCCTGGTGCGGGATGACGCATTTGATGTCGGCGATGGTCAGGTTGCAGCGGCGCAACGCTTCTTCCGCGGCGGTCTGCATCGCGAGGACGGCGCTTTTGAACACCTCTTTGCCCGCCATTTTCAGGTGGTGCATTCGGCCGCTGACCGATTCCTTCGACGCGGGATAGCGCGCGCCACCCGCCGGCATCAGCAAAATATCCGCCTGTGAACCGTCCGCACCCATGCAAGTCGTCAGGATGCCATGCCCGGCTTCCTCGCCGCGGCTGCGTAAAATCACCGCGCCCGCGCCGTCGCCGAACAACACGCAGGTGCTGCGGTCCTCCCAGTCAATGATCGTGGAAAGTTTTTCCGCCCCGATGACCAGCACCGTGTCGTACGTCCCCGAGGTGACGAACTGCTGCCCGATTTCCATGCCATACAGAAACCCCGAACACGCCGCCTCCATGTCGAACGCCGCCGCGCGCTTCGCGCCGATCTTCTGTTGGATGAGACAGGCCGTGGCGGGAAAGGGCATATCCGGCGTGATCGTGGCGCAGATGATCAAGTCGATCTCGTCTTCACGGACGTTGGCCTGCTCCATCGCGCGGCGCGCGGCTTCCACAGCCAGGTCGGACGTGCACTGCCAGTCGGCGGCGATGCGCCGCTCCCTGATGCCCGAGCGCGAGACGATCCACTCATCGGTGGTGTCGACCACCTTCTCGAGGTCGGCATTCGTGAGCACGCGGTCCGGGACGTAGGAACCCGTGCCGACGATGTGCACGGGCCTAAGAAGCTGCTTCGATCGGGGGTTGCGCAAATGTGTTTTGCTGGACTTTGTCATGGAACTTCCTGGTTTCCTCAACGAGGTGCTCGTTAAACTGGCATTCAACAAACTCGGTGGCCACGCGAATGGTATTCTTGACCGCATTCGGTGAACTGGCACCGTGGGCCTTGACGCAAATACCGTTGATGCCCAGCAGGACGGCGCCGCCGTACTCGTCGGGATCGGCTTTGCGTTTGAGGGCCTTGAACGCGCCGGCGGCAAGCAGGGCGCCGAGCATTCGCAGCGGGTTCTTCTTCATCTCCTCTTTCAGCCAGTGGCCGACCAACCGCGCGGTACTTTCACACGCCTTCAACACCGCGTTCCCGACGAACGCGTCGGTCACAATCACATCGGCGCGGTTCGAGAACAAGTCATGGCCGTCAATGTTGCCGACAAAATTCAGGTCCGTCTGTTTGAGCAACCGATGCGCTTCCAGCGTCAATTCGTTTCCCTTCATGTCCTCGGTGCCGATCGAAAGGAGCGCCACACGGGGCTGCTTATATCCGAGAATCTGCCTGGAATACAGGCTGCCCATGATGGCGTATTGCACGAGGTTCGACGGATGGGGCTCGAGGTTGGCACCCGCGTCCAGGAGCACAAAAACATTCCCCGGCGCAGGGATAATCACGGCCAGGCCCGGTCGGTCGACGCCCTCCAGCGTGCGCAGTTTCAGGTGCGCCGCCGTCAGCAGGGCGCCGGTGTTGCCCGCCGAGACAATCGCGTCCGCATCGCCGCGCTTGACGATGTCGATCGCGCGACACATCGAGCTGTCTTTTTTCCGCCGCACGGCTTGCACCGGCGGGTCGTCCATCTCGATGACTTCACTGGCGTGGACGAGTTCGAGGCGGTTGTTGGAAGCGCCGAGCTTGCGCAGTTCCGTCTCGACGCGGGGCTGGTCACCCACCAGGTAGAGTTTGGTGATGTGGCTGTTGTCGCGGAGCGCGGCCATCGCCCCAGCAACGATGTTCTGGGGGGCAAAGTCCCCGCCCATCGCATCGATGGCCAGTTTCATTGCGGGAATTAGGCAGCCGTCACAGATACGACCTGCCGGCCCTTGTAGTAACCGCAGGACGGACACACGCGATGGGGTAACACCCGCGCGCCGCACTGGGCACACACCGACAATTGCCGCGCCTTGGGACGGTTCGCCGCCTTGCGAGTCCGCAGGCGCATCTTCGACATTCTACGTTTCGGGACACCCATGAGAAAACGTTCTCCGTTACTTCAGTTTCAGGTTCAAATTATCCAATGCATGCCAGCGCAGATCACCTTCCGAATGCTGGCA
>JBGOTY010000109.1:0-9841 GCA_041476745.1 Verrucomicrobiia bacterium
CAATGACCCGTTCGTCCGCCAGCATGGTTCGCAACAGCATCTCCTCCGCCGGCAAACCTCGTGGCCGTTCCTCATCAAAGTCGGCTGTGTCATCCACCTCATCGTCACCGCCGGCCATGCCACCGTGATCGCGCCGGCGACCCGTCAGTTTCGTGACCTCCTTGCGCAGCACGTCTTCGCCGATGTCGAGGCGCTTGGCGGTTTGCTGCGCATACGTCGCCAGCAGGATCGGCGTCGGAATGCGCGCCAGCCATTCGGCCATTTGCCGCGCAATCTGCAGCTTGCCCCGCTCCGAACGCGGATCATGCTGCTGCGAAAGTCGGTCGAGTAGATAAAGGAAAAAACTGGGCGCTTTGGTAACCAACTCCTTCAGCTTTTCCGCGCCGAAGGCTTTCACGAAGCTATCGGGGTCGTGACCGGGCGGCAAAACGGCAACGCGGATGACCACGCCCGCGTCCCACAACGGCTCGGCGCTGCGTACGATGGCGTTCTGGCCGGCCGCGTCGGCATCGAACATTAACACTACCTCCTCGGCGTAGCGCTTCAAGATGCGCGCGTGCTGCTCCGTCAACGCGGTGCCTTGCGGCGCGACCACGTTTTCAACGCCCGCTTCGTGGCAGGAGATCGTATCGACCTGCCCTTCGCAGACGATCGCGTATTTCTCGTCGAGAATCGCGCGTTTGGCCTTGTCGAGCGCGAAGAGGATGCGGCCTTTCTGGAAAATCGGTGTCTCCGGCGAGTTGACGTACTTCGGCTGGTCCTTGGCGTCGGTCAGGATGCGGCCGCTGAAACCGACCGCGCGCCCTTGCTCGTCACAAATCGGAAACATCAACCGCCCCCGAAACCGGTCGTAGAATCCATCGCCCCGGTCACGTTGCAAGGCCAGGCCCGCCGCGGCTAGCAATTCAGCGGGGAATTTCTTCGCGGCGGCATGCTGGATCAGCCCGTCCCAGGCATCCGGCGAGTAGCCCAGCCGCCACTTCTTGGCGGTCTCGGCGGTGATCTTGCGTTTCTTCAGGTAATCGCGTGCGACGGTGGCGCTCGGTTCCTTCATCAGATTATGATGGAAGAAATTCGCGGCCACTTCGTGCAGGGTCAGGAGTTGTTCCTTTTGGTCGCGGCCCGGTTCGGCGGCGCGTTCCTCGTATTCCAACTTGATCCCGGCGCGTTCGGCCAGGCGGCGGACCGCGGCGAGGAAGTCGAGATTCTCGTACTTCATCACAAAAGTGAAGACGTTGCCGCCTTCGCCGCAGCCAAAGCAGTGCCAGATTTGCTTCTGCGGATTCACGTTGAAGCTCGGGGTCTTCTCCTTGTGAAACGGACAGAGGGCGCGAAAATTCGCGCCCGCTCGTTTCAGCGGGAAGTAGGAGCCGATCACCTCGACAACGTCGTTGTTCTGGCGAATCTGCTCGAGAACAGGTTCGGGAATTAAGCCGGGCACAGCCTATTTACTGGTCGTCGCGGAATTTTGCGTATTGTTCGAGCCGCTCTCTTCGTAGTTCGGCTCCGGCCGTCGCTTCAAATCCTGCATCAACCAGGCCTTCTCGGGTAAATGTTTTTCCATCGCCGCTCGCACCGCGGGGAGCCGATCAAGGACCAGCGATCCAAAACGGGACTCTATGCCGACTTGGTCGGCCAAAAAACTGCTCGTCGACAGGCTCAGGACCACCGTCACCCAGGCCATAATCAACCCCATGCGAATCACGCCCGCAAAACCGCCGCCCACGTTTTCCAACAGCGCTGCGACCTTTAATTCCTGCATCCGCTGGCGGGTCCGCAGGCGGATCGCCAGCGTGATCAGGTAAACCACCACGGCGATACTCACAAAGGCAACGAACTGCGCCGCGTCGTCGGACAGGGAGAAGTTCGCGCCGAGCCAGTGGCCCACGGACTGGTGGAGCTCCGACGCGAGCACGATCATCAAAACCAACCCAACGACGCGAATGATCTCACCCGTCAATCCGGCACGGAGGCCACTCCAGGCGCCGTAGAGCAGGGCGCCGACAACCACGATGTCGTACCAGTTCAGCATCCCGAAGTTAGCTCAACTCCCCACATACCAGCGCTTCACGGTAGCGAAATCGACCGCAGAATTCTACACAATTCGCCGAAACCATCCACCAACAATGCGGGAAGGTGCGGCGGACGCGCGGGACATTAATCGGTCTGGGGTTTCAAGTGCAGGATGTAGTCTTCAAAGTCGGCCTGCCAGCGGTTGACGTCCGACCCAAAATTCCTTTGCAGGCTCCGGACGCTGTCATTGCCGAACTTCAGGTCCTGCAGATAGCGGCGGAACCGGCTCTGTTCGTACCGATCGTTGTTGGAGTTCAGCAGGTAATAGACAAGCGCCCAGCTCGTTGGGTAAGCCACATTCGCGTTCGCGTAGAATGTGGCCTGGTCCCAGGTGACCAACTGCGCGATCGGCGGCGCTTTCTTGTTAAGGATCAGGGCCTGCGCGTACAGGAGTTTGTTGCGGCTGATCTGGCCGACGTTGAAATGCGAGCCCGTGATGGAACTGGTTTCGAAGTACTGCGCCGTGCCTTCATTCAGCCATGTCGGGACCTGCGAGCCGAGTTCATAGCCGATGAACTGGTGGAACCCCTCGTGCGCCAGGACGCGCCACAAGTTCGGCTCTTGATACGTTACGAGTTCATAAAACTGGTTGCCCGCTTCGTCGGTCTTGAGGGCACAGTAACCCGTCAGGCCCGCATGGGTCAGCGATACCACGTTGCCGGCGTAATGGCGGAAGTCCTCGGGATTGTCGAAGACGATCACGCGGGCGCCGTCTTTGACGGACCAGTTGTTGAAGAACTTTTCATACTGACGCAGCATTTCCTTCATGAACAAGTTGACCTCAAACGCCATCTGGTGCCCGCCCTGCGCAAACACCTGGTAGCGTCCGTCGGTGACGTTCGCAAAATTCGCAATCGACGGCGCCGTGGTGTCCTGCGCGCGCGTCACGCTCGTGACCGCCAGCGCCAGAACGGCCAGTAAGATCCTCACTTTCACGCGGGCACGGTAGCGCAAGCCGGGGAAGAATTCCAGTGTTTGAGCTCGGAATGTTTAGCGTTGCCCGCACCGGAGACTGCGGCTATTCTTCGCGCGGCATGGAACCCCAGGGCGAACTGACCAGAGCGCGGTTGGAGAAACGACAGAAGCTGTTGGATAAGGGGATCGACCCGTACGGGGGGCGATTCGAAGTCAGCGAGTCGATTGGCTCCGCGCGCGCGAACGCCGCGCCCGACCGTGAGGTGCGGCTGGCCGGGCGGGTGTTGAGCCACCGCGACATGGGCAAGAGCCTATTCGCGGACATCAAAGACTCCACCGCGAAGATCCAGATTTACGTCCAGAAGCAGGCGCTGGGCGACGAGCAATTCGACCTCTTCAAGCATTTCATCGATCTCGGTGACATCATTGGCGTGGGCGGCAAGCTGTTCACGACCCATGCGGGTGAGTTGACCGTCAAGGTGGAGAGCGTGACGCTGTTGAGCAAGGCGATCCAGCCGCTCCCGAAAGAATGGTACGGCATCAAGGATGTCGAAACCCGCTTGCGGCAACGCTATCTCGATTTGATTCTCAATGAAAAGTCCCGCGAGACATTTCTGGCGCGCAGTCGCATCGTGGCGGAGATGCGCAAGTTTCTCGACGCGCGCGGCTTCATGGAAGTCGAAACGCCGATGATGCAACCGCTCGCGGGCGGCGCAACGGCGAAGCCGTTCGAGACGCATCACGAGGCCCTGAATCTTGACCTTTTCCTGCGTGTGGCTCCCGAGCTTTATCTCAAGCGGCTGCTCGTCGGCGGTTTCGAGCGCGTCTACGAGATCAACCGCAATTTTCGCAACGAAGGCATCTCGCGCCGTCACAATCCTGAATTCACCATGCTCGAAGTCTATCAGGCGTATGGCGACTTCGAGAGCATGATGGACCTCGCGCAGGGATTGGTGGTGTCGGTCGCGGAGGCCATCACGGACTCGTTACTCCTCCGGCGCAGCGACGGTCAGGAAATCGACCTCACGCCGCCGTGGCGACGCGTGACCTACCGCGAGTTGATCGAGGAGCGGATTGGCAAGGAGTGGTTCACACTCACCCCCGAGGATCGCAAGGCGCAAGCCATCACGATGGGAGTTGAAGTTGCGGCCAATACGCCCGATTACGAAGTGACCAACGCGATTTTCGAAAAGATCATTGAGCCGTCACTGATGAACCCGACGTTTGTGACACATCTGCCCGCGGAGTTGGTCGTGCTCGCGAAACCCAACCAGCAGGACCCGAGCGTGGTGGATGTCTTCGAGCTGATTATCAACGGCCAGGAGATTGCGCCCGCGTATTCCGAGCTCAACGATCCGGTCGTGCAACGTGAGCGGTTGCTCGCGCAGGCGGAAGGGCACGCCGAGAAGCTCGACGAGGATTTTCTCCTGGCGCTGGAGCACGGGATGCCGCCGGCCGGCGGGATGGGCATGGGGATCGACCGGCTGGTCATGATGCTCACGGGCGCGGAAAGCATCCGCGACGTGATTCTGTTCCCGCTGATGCGGCCGCAAACATGACGCACCTGCCCTTCGAGCTTTTTCTCGGGCTCCGCTATCTCAAACCCAAGCGAACGTTCGTTTCCGTGATCACGCTCATCTCCCTGTCGGGCGTCGCGATCGGGGTGTGGGTGCTGATCGTCGTCATCGCCGTCATGAGCGGCTTCGACCGCGAATTGCGCGAGAAGCTCATGGGCATGCATGCCCACGTTACGGTGACGAACGGCGGCCTGATCGAGCACAGCGACAAACTGCTCCATGCGGTCCTGGAAATGCCGCACGTGAAAGCCGCCTCGCCGTTTGCGATGGGGCTGGTGTTGATCGAGTTTGAGCATCGGGTGGCAACGCCGTATCTCAAGGGCATCGATCCGCAACGCGAGGTGACGGTCAGCCAGCTCGCCACCTACATAAAGGAAGGCAGCCTCGACTTGGCCGGGGACAAGGTGGTTATCGGTCGCGAGTTGGCCTCGCAGTATGGCATTTTCCTCGGCGACAAAATCACCGTCTACTCGCCGCGCAATCTTGAGAAAAGAGGCGAGGAAGTCTATCTCCCGATGGAATTGACGGTCACTGGCATCTTCGAATCGGGAATGTATGAATACGATGTTGGTTTGATCTTTACGTCGCTCGAGACAGCGCAGGAACTTTACAGTTTGGGCAACGCCGTGCACGGGGTCGAGATCCGCACGGACGACCCGATCAACGGCGCGCGCAACGTTGCGGATGCGCTGAATAAGAAGCTCGCCAAGCCCCTCCGCGCGCAGACCTGGGCGGAACTGAACCGGCGGTTGCTCGGCGCGATCCAGGTCGAAAAGTCGGTGATGTTCTTCATCTTGATTTTTATCATCATCGTCGCGGCGTTCGGCATCATGAGCACGCTGATCACTGTCACCGTGCAGAAAACCCGCGAGATCGGCGTCATGAAAGCGCTCGGCGCCGCTTCGGGAAAAATCCTGCGCATTTTTGTGCTGCAAGGTTTCATCGTCGGCGTGTTCGGCGTGGCCATCGGCATCGGACTCGGTTTGCTCACCGTCCAAAACATCAACCCGATCAATCATTTCCTCTCCCACGTCGTCGGCATCGACCTGTTTCCACGCGACATCTACAATTTCCCCAGTATCCCCGCGTTTCTCACGCTGCGCGATCTCCTGACGATTGGCATCTCCGCGCTGGCGATCTGCACGCTTGCCGGCCTGCTCCCCGCGTTGCGCGCCGCCCGCCTCGAACCCGTGGAGGCCCTGCGCTATGAGTGACGTCGGCGAGGACATTCTGGTTGCGAGCGGGCTCCGCAAAACCTACACTCTCGGCTCGCAGGAAGTTGAGGTGTTACGTGGGATCGATGTGCGCGTGCGCCGCGGCGAAGCGCTGGTGATTGTCGGCGCTTCGGGGGCGGGGAAAAGCACGCTGCTGCATTTGCTGGGCGGATTGGATGCGCCATCCGCAGGCGACGTGAGCCTGGATGGCGCTTCCCTTTTCGGGATGTCGAGCGCGGCGCGGACGAAGCTGCGCAACGAGCGGCTGGGGTTTGTTTTCCAGTCGTACAACCTCCTGCCCGAACTGGATGCGCTGGAGAATGTCTGCCTGCCCGCGTTGCTGCAATCGCGGGCGCGTGGCGGCATGGCGGAGCGGGGGATCGAATTGCTGAAGGCCGTGGGTCTTGGGGGGCGATTGGAGCACCGGCCCGCGGAATTGAGCGGCGGCGAACAGCAACGCGTGGCGATTGCGCGGGCCTTGATGAATCGTCCCAGCCTGGTGCTGGCGGATGAGCCGACGGGCAATCTGGATTCGAAGACGGGCGAGTCGATCCTGGATTTGCTCTGGCGGTTGCGGGAGGACTCGGGGACGACGCTGGTGATGGTGACACACGACGAGCACATCGCCACGCGCGGGGAACGGGTGTTGGAGATTGCGGACGGCAGGATTTTGGAGTAAGTAGAGACGTAATTGAGGACAAGACTGTGAAGATTTATTTGGGTGGCAAATACGTTCCGGAAGACGAGGCGAAGGTTTCCGTTTTCGACCACGGATTGTTATATGGCGACGGCGTTTTTGAAGGAATCCGCGTGTACGGCGGGCGCATTTTCCGTCTCGACCAGCATCTGGATCGGCTCTTCAATTCGGCGAAGGCGATCATGCTGGCGATTCCGCTGGCGCGGGAGCAACTCGTCGAGGCGTGCTGCGAGACGTGCCGGCAGAACAAGTTGAAGGACGGCTACATTCGGCTCGTCGTGACACGCGGCGTCGGCTACCTCGGTTTGAACCCGTTCCGTTGCAAGAACCCGACCGTTTTCATTATCGCGGATCGGATTGAACTGTATCCCGCGGAGGTTTACCGCAAGGGGCTGAAGCTGATCACGGCGAGCACGCAACGCACGAATCCGGCAGCGGTGAGCCCGTCGATTAAGTCGCTGAACTACCTCAATAATATCCTGGCGAAGATCGAAGCGGTGAACGCCGGCACGGTCGAGGCGATCATGCTCAACGCGCAGGGACATGTCGCCGAGTGTACCGGCGACAACATTTTCATTGTCCGCGGTGGCAAACTCGAAACGCCGCCCGTCAGCGCGGGCGCGCTCATTGGCATCACGCGACAGGTCGTGATCGAGCTGGCCGCGAAGCGCAAAATTGCGGTCAGCGAGCCGAACCTGACGCGCTACGATTTGGCGACGGCGGATGAAGTTTTCCTCACGGGCACGGCGGCGGAGATTGTTCCCGTGTCGAGCATCGATGGGCGAATCATCGGTTCGGGCCGGCCGGGTCTGCTGACCTTGAAATTGACGGAGGACTTCCGTAAGTTGACGCGTTCCGAAGGAACGCCGATTGGGGTGAAGTAACACAATGGTTTGCGACATTTGCAAAAAGGCTGACGCGACAGTCTACCTGGCCAAGATTGTGGGAGGGAAGCTGTTGAAGGCGAATCTGTGCGAGTCCTGCGCCAGGGAAAAGGGCGTGGAAGCGTCCGCCGGCTTCGACGAAGATTTGCTGGTGGGACTTGGCGCGGACATCAAGCTCGAATCGCCGGGCGTGCAATGTCCCATTTGCAATTTCACCCAGGCGGACTTCAAGAAGACCGGGCGGCTCGGTTGCAGCGCGTGTTGGGAAACCTTCGAAGACGGACTGGCATCGCTCTTGAAGGCGATGCACAAGGGTGATCATCACATCGGCAAGGTGCCGACGAAGGCGATGCACACACTGGTGTTGAGCGGGAAGATCCGGGAGCTCTCGGAACAGTTGGAGAAGGCGGTGAGCGAGGAAAAGTATGAGGACGCGGCGCAGGTTCGCGACGAGATTCGCGAGCTCGAGGCGAAGTTGAAAAAAACGGGGAGCGCGGTGCGCTCTCCGGAATAATACGAACATGAAGATCGACGATTTGCTGAAAAACCCGGGCGAATGGGTCAAAGCCGACGGACCCAACAGCAAGATCGTCATGTCGTCACGGGTCCGATTTGCGCGCAATATTCGCGAATTTCCGTTCCCCGGCTGGGCAAAGAAGGCCGAACGCCAGAAGCTGCTGGGGATGATTCAGCCGGTGGTGGAGAGCCTGCCGGAGATGGCCGATCACTTCGGCGACTCGATGGACAACATCAGCGCGATTCACAAGCAGGTGCTGGTGGAACGGCATCTCATCAGCCGCGAGCATGCGGCCAAAAACGTCGGCAGCGGGGTGGTCATTAATGACCGCGAGACGATCAGTGTGATGATCAATGAGGAGGATCACCTCCGCATGCAGACGATCAAGTCGGGCCTGCAGCTCAAGAATATCTTCAAGATTATCGACAAGGTTGACACGGAACTGGAGGAACATCTCGATTATGCGTTCACACCGAAGCTGGGCTATCTCACGGCGTGCCCCACAAACGTGGGCACGGCGATGCGCGGTTCGGCCATGGTGCATCTGCCGGGCATGGTGTTGAGCGACCAGATCAACCAGGTCGTGCAGGCGGTCAACAAACTGGGCCTGGCGGTCCGAGGTTTGTATGGGGAAGGGACGGAAGCACTTGGGAATGTCTTCCAGGTCTCCAATCAGACGACTTTGGGCGAAAAAGAGTCGGAAGTGATCGAGCGCCTCAATAAGGTGATTTTGCAGATCATTGAGCACGAAGAGAATGCGCGGATTACGCTCCTTGAAAAAAAGCCCAAACTGGTTTATGATCAAATTGGTAGAGCGTATGGCATTCTAAGTAATGCACATACAATTAGTTCCAAAGAGGCACTTAACCTGCTTAGTCTGGTGCGTATGGGGGTAG
Source organism: Verrucomicrobiia bacterium (assembly GCA_041476745.1). GTDB lineage: Bacteria > Verrucomicrobiota > Verrucomicrobiia > Palsa-1439 > Palsa-1439 > Palsa-1439. The sequence goes on from JBGOTY010000109.1 coordinate 8,774, forward strand.
ATTTAGAGATGTTTCCGGCGACAGCGCGGGTCACGGTGGATGAGATGTTCATCCTCTCGCAGCCGGCGCACGTGCAAAAGGCGGCCGCGCGGAAACTGACTGCCGAGGAACGTGACATTTTGCGGGCGGAACTGATCCGCGCGCAGTTGGCGGGTATTTCAAAACCGAATTTGAGCGACCGGCCGCCTCTGGAGAGCGGCCGGGTCGAACCAGAATGAGAGGAGGGTGATGGAAATGAACAATTTCACGCCGCGAGCGCAACAGGTGCTCGCGTTGGCCCGCAAGGAAGCGGACCGTTTCAACCACAACTATGTGGGCACGGAGCATCTACTGCTCGGTCTCATCAAGCTGGGCCAGGGCGTCGCGGTCAATGTTCTCCAGAAGATGGGCCTGGATCTCGAGACTGTCCGCATGGAAGTGGAGAAGCAAATCGGCACCGGCCCCGAGACCAAAATGGTCGGCAACATTCCCTACACGCCGCGTGTGAAGAAAGTCCTCGCGCTAGCGCAGAAGGAAGCGAAGCAGCTCAATCACAATTACGTCGGCACCGAACACATTCTGCTCGGCCTGCTCCGCGAAGGCGAAGGCGCGGCGGCGCGCATCCTGAAGTCGCTCGACGTAGATATCGAGCGGTGCCGCAATGAGATTCTCAAGGAACTCGATCCCAATTTCACCCCAAGCGAAGGCGGCGTTGAGGAAGGCGAAGCCGGCGGCAGCAAGAAGGAAATGAAGACGCCCGCGCTGCGCATGTTCGGACGCGATCTGACCGAGTTGGCCCGCAAAAACGAACTCGATCCAGTCGTGGGCCGCCAGAATGAGATCGAGCGTGTTATCCAGATCCTTTGCCGTCGCACGAAGAACAACCCCGTCCTGCTCGGCGAAGCGGGCGTGGGAAAGACCGCCATCGTGGAGGGCCTGGCCCAGGAAGTTTCCAAGGGCAACGTCCCCGAAATTTTGCGCGACAAGCGGGTCGTGACCCTCGACCTCGCGTTGATGGTGGCGGGCACGAAGTACCGCGGCCAATTCGAGGAGCGCATCAAGGCCGTCATGGACGAGATCAAGCGCTCG
>JBGOTY010000110.1:0-9824 GCA_041476745.1 Verrucomicrobiia bacterium
GATGGCCATCAACTACGGCTCGAAGCCGGAGTAATTACCCGACAGAAAGACGATAGCTTGTCTTTTGGCGGTAAGTCCGACCCGGTTTCAAGATCACCGATGGGAATGTTGGTTGATTAACCGAGTCGGGAAAGTGCTGTGTCTCCAGGCAGAATCCAGTGTGCTGCTGGTAAGCGCAGCCACCCTTTCCAGAAATTGTACCATTGAGAAAATTACCCGTGTAAAGTTGGACACCGGGCTCGGTCGTGTAAACCTCCAACACCCGTCCTGACTGCGGTTCGAAAACGCGGGCGGCCAGTTCGGCTTTGGCGCCGTCGTTATGCAGGACGTAGGTGTGGTCATAGCCGACGGGATCGCCTTTGACTTGATGAATCCGCCGGCCAATGGGTGTGGACGTGGTGAAGTCCATCGGGGTGCCTTTGACGGGATGGATCTCGCCCGTCGGGACCAGTGCATCGTTGGCGGGGAGGTACTGTGTCGCGGCGATCATCAACTCGTGGCCCAGAATGTTTCCCGAGCCCGCCAGATTGAAATAAGTATGATTGGTCAGGTTCACGGGCGTGGGCTTGTCTGTCGTCGCGGTGTATTCGATTTGGAGTTCGTTGCTCTCGGTCAGTGTGTAGATGACGGTGACCGCCAGGTTGCCGGGATAGCCTTCTTCGCCGTCGGTGCTGTGGTACGTGAATTTCACGGACGGGGATTTGCCCTCCGCCTGCCAAAATGCCTTGTCGAAACCTTTCACTCCGCCATGCAGATGAGCGTCGCCCGCGTTGGTCGCGAGACGATATTCCTTTCCATCGAGATGGAACCGCCCACCCGCGATGCGGTTGGTGCAGCGGCCGACGATACAGCCGAAGTACGGCTGGTTGGATTTGACGTAGCCTTCAAGCGTGTCAAAGCCGAGGGTGATATCGGTGAGTTTGCCATTTCGGTCGGGCGCCTCGAGCGCGACCAGCGTGGCCCCATAATTCATCAAGGAAGCCTTTACGCCGTTGGCATTGCTCAGCGTAAAGAGCGTCACCTCCACGTCGTTCGCCAGCTTGCCAAATGACTTTGTTTGCAGGTTCATAACCGGGCAATCACAGACCCTCCAAAACTTTCACGCCCGCCACCATGGCACAGGCATGGACGGCATATTTATCGGCCAGCTCCGGGTAGCGGCGCGGGTAGTCGGCATCCACCGCGGCCTTCAGCGCCGCGACGCTTTCCGCGCGCACCAACGCGCCCGCTGCGCCCTTATCGCCGCCGCCGAGCATGCGTTCGCCAAGGACACCGGGAACCGTGCGAGCGATGTCGCACATCGTTTCCAGTTCGGGACCGGAAATCTGGTAATCATCACGCAAGCCGATTCCATCCTGACGGAAGATCTCGCCAACCCTTTCGACATCACCCGACTGCCATGCATCCAACATCTTATCGAAGCGCCGCTGGGCGTGGAAGATGTATTTGAGGCGAGCGCAGAGGTGCGGATGGGACCTGCCGTACCGGGCGATTACGCGGTCGTAAAGAGCCTGGTCCCGGATGTCGGCGAGACAGGAGAACCCGAATTCCCTTCCCGCCAAGGCGACGAGTTCCTCACACTCGGTCCGACGGATCCTGTAGGTTGATTTCTCCAAGCCGGGACGGACCGTGCCGGTATCGAGGCTGACGATCCGAAAATCGATGGCCTGCCGGCCCAGCGGCACGTAGCGAATAGAGCGGGTCTTTGGGTCATAATGCGTCCCCATACCGTCGCGGGCGAAGTAAATCATGATTTGATCGAGGTTGCCGCACGGCGAGCCGATGTAATCGTTCTCGACGGCCTGGGCCATGTCGACGATCTTCATTTCATCCGGCACCGTGATCCCATTCACCTCCAGGAAGGTCAGGATCAGGTTGAGGCAGAGGGAAGCCGAGCGCGACATTCCGCCGCCGGGGATGTTGCCGTAGAGGACGGCATCGAATCCGTGGGCCAACTTGAATCCTTCCCGTCGTAAGACATGCTCCACGCCATAGGGGAATCGCGCCCACGTGTTCGCAACGGCTGGCGACTTTGGTGGCGGCACTTCGCCGAGCTTGAAATTGACAAGGTCATCGTCGGGAAAATTCGCGCTGTACAGGCGCACGCGGTCGGTTGCGTTGGGGTGGTATGCCAGCCAGAGAAAGCGATCTGTGCCCACGCCGAAGAGTTCTGTGCCGTTATAATCGCCGTGCTCGACCCCCAGACAGAACCGGGAGGAAGTGCGGCGCATCCGGCCGCCATGGATCTGGAGCCCGGTCGCCACAGCCAGGCGCCCGAGAGTTTCTCGTGCGAGAAGATCAGAGCTGGAATCTTTCATCGAGTGCCTGTCGAAGGCGCAAGGTACGGCTGACTTTGAACAGAAGTCAGAATAGTTGCGATAAGAATCTGAGTGACTCTCCGCAAGAAATCGTAGTCGAGGGTGTCCGGGGTGTCAGTAGGTTGATGGTAGTGCTTGTTGCGGAACTCCGCAGTATCGGTCCACATGATTGCGGGGATGCCGGCCCCCCAAAAGGGGGCGTGATCGCTTCGTTGCAGTACTGGGAGGAGTTTCTCCACCCCGGCATGCACTTTCAGACTCAGCACCGGAATATCCGGCCAATAGGTCCTGGCTGTTTGCAAGACGGCGTTCGCCATGGCAGTGGAATCCTTGTTTGCAAGAATACCCAGGAAATCACCCCGGTCCGGCACCTGGATCGGCAGGCCCGGCGGAATCGCCTGGGAACCGGGGCGATGATCACAGTAGCCGACCATCTCCAGGACATGCGCTTCGCGAACATGCATTTTCCCTTCCGCCGCGACGGTTCTCACAAAGTCGGCACTACCCAAGAGGCCGTCCTCTTCCCGGTTGAAAGAAGCGAAGCAAACGGGACACGTGGGTGCATGTTCGGCAAGAGCCCTGGCGCAGGCTAATAGGGCCGCAACCGCGCTGGCGTTGTCGTCGGCGCCGGGTGTGCCTGGGACGCTGTCGTAGTGCGCGCCAACGAGGACGCACGCGGCGCCGGGAGCGTACCGCGAGCGAGCCACGACGTTCGCATACTCACCCTGGAACTCCGTTTCGTAGCCGTACGAATGCAACTGGCGGGCAATCCAATGGGCTGTCAGTCGGTTGTTCTCCGGTTGCAGTTCGTAATGACGGGGGACCGCCATGGTTTCGACGATTCCCCGGAGGAAGGACGCCGAGACTTCATCCGCTGCCGCCCTGACGCGGGAATCGGGGGTAGTGGCTGGCGCGTTGGCGGAATGTTGGACATGCATGGTCAGCCACGAATCATAGGACAGAGGCGGCTTCACTCCAAGCGCTTCGTCGGCGGCGGTTGCCGGACCTTTAGGCACCGGTCTACTGTAGAAGCCGCACACGATAGAAGCGCTTGGGTTGCGTCGCGGCGCCGGGATCGATGGCGATGACGATGCCGCCATTGCCGATAAGATTGTTGGTGACGGTCGTCCACGCGCCGGTAACCAAGTCGCTGGTTCTCTGGACGAGATAAAGTCGATTCGAGCCCGTGGCGAGGCTGATGTGAATATTCGTGCTTACGGGCGCAATATTGGCGATCCGCAGGTCAGGTCCGGGCTGAAAATTGATGACGCTATTGATCCACGAAACACGCACCGAGACCCGGGTGCTGATGAAAAAGGCGGAGATGTCTGCGACTTGGTTGGTAACCAACTGCCAGTTGCCGTCACCTCCCACGTACAGCCCCCCGTAGTCCACAAGGGCGGCGTTAAAGCCGGAACCGTCAACACCATTAGTGCTGACAAAGGGATTACTTATGGCGTGATGAATCCCCGCGAGTTTCCACGTAGTCCCATCCTCAATGAACATTCCGCCGCTGGAATCATAAGTGGTCAACATGCATTCGTTGGTTATTCCATTCCGATCAAAGACGGCCAGAAGATGATCTCCATTAAGAGGTGGCGAGTTGTAAATTTGTGAGATGATATTTTCTCCCCAGCGCTGAACGCCGGGAGTAAGACCCCACTGCCACCCGTTCGTCTTTCCACTCACAATGACCGCGTTGCCGCGGTCGAAGCCCCGTCCGATAGCGACGCAGAGTTTACTCACTTCGTTCGTTTGCGTGTAAAGCGGCGCATAACTTGGAAAGGTTTCGGCCACTTGCCAGATCCGCAGGTCGGTACTCGGATCATCAAAGTTTGTTACCGTCGTGTAGGTGAACCCGTTGAAGACAAATGGCTGGCCGGACGAACCACCAATGTGCTGCGCCGCCAGGAAAAATGTGGGGGCGATGGGCGCGCCCAGAAAGGGTCCTTGCTCGGTATTCCATTGGCCTTCGTACTGCCAGCCGTTGTTGGTCAGCGCGCCGGTCGGGGCCGAGGTGTTGTAGGCCGTGTTGCTGGTGGCCTCGAAGAGAATCGCCTCGCTTCGTGTAGTAGAAAGCCACATCGCGAGGAGACAGAGCAACGCCCACACCCTGCTAACCCAAGAGTTCACGCGACATCCAGTCTAGCGAAAAAAAGCCCGGATGACAAGCGTCGCGGCGTAGCTTTTGGGAACGATGGCCAAGTTTTTATGCTTCAAAACGGATTGCCGCAGATCGAATGCGGAGCGGAGTAAGGGCTTCGTCTATGGTGTTGGTTTTGAATTGATTACAGCTCCCGCCCTGCCCTCAAATCCACCCCTGTTTCCCAGACAACCCGCCCCTCAGCAAACCCAGCGAGGGCAGGACGAGAGGTTGTTGGTGCGGATATTCGTGCACAACTGTGACGGACCAAGGAAGCCTCCGTTACGATCTGGTGAATAGGGCGGCTGGGTTCAGCACGGCCACGGTCATGACGGAATTGGCACAGGATGCGGCCTGACCGGGAAACGTCACTTGAACACCTCGTGAAACTGGAAAACCCTCAAAACGCCAGGAAACACACACATTCTGGATGGGATTCGAACCCTCTGATAAAAGCGTGACCAGCGCACCCGACAATCTCGTGGGGTCAAAAAACTCGTACTCGCTGAATGCCCTCAGTTAGCATTGCCACGAGGAACATCCCATGCCTTGGAGGCAAATGCTGGCCGACATCACCGGCAGCGTCAACCAAGACCTGTTATGGAGAATCGAGCGCCTATGGTGTTAGTGTCCAGATGCGCCCGGTGCCGCAAGGGCACAGCGGTTGGTTCGGTGCTCACGCCTCCGGGAGCGACAGCCCGGACGGCATGGTGGCGTATAACCCTGTAAATTGCTGGCCTGCATGGCAATTTAACTGAAGAATTCTGTTGCATTCTCCGAGGCCGGCGGGTAGGATAGCGCCGCTTTGGACGAGGTGTGGTTTAGGGTGCGAGGCCCCGTCGGAGCAGCGTCGACGCGGTGAGGGGCCCTGACTTCCCGAACAACGGGAAGCCACGACTTCAGCGCGGGACGCCAATGAAGGGCCGTTCCACTATTGTGTGGATTAAGGGGAAAAGGGTATGCACACATCTAGCCGTTTGTTCCGTCTGGATCGGAAGCTTCGTCGTCGCTGCTGTGATAGCCATGACGGCCAGCAGAATTTGTCCACCAAGCGCCATCGTGAGTCGGGATCCACACTGGTTCTGGTGAGCATGTTCATGGTCGTTCTCTTTGGGTTCGGCGCCCTGACCATCGACGTGGGGCGCGTGTACAAGGAGAAACGGCATATGCAGTTTGCCACCGATGCGGGCGCGTATGCCGGCGTCGCCAGGCTCACGAACGCAACACCGAGCGCGGCAAAGGCCGATGCCATCCTGGAAGCAACCTACTTGGCGGGCGCCAATGGTGTCACCGCGTCCGAGATCGCAAGCAATCAGGGGGTGCAAGTGGGAATTTGGGTGAACGGCCAGTTTCTCGCGGATCAGACGACCAATGGTTATTACACGGCGGTGCGGGTACCCGCGCTGCGAAATGTTGACCTGACGTTTGCGAAAGTCGTCGGCATGAGTTCCATGAGTCCTGCCGTTCATTCGGTTGCGGCTTTAACAGCCGCTGGTCTTATGGTCAACCCCGTTCCTTTTGGGGTTACCCAGGGCCAAATGGCAGGGAAGGGCTTTGGTTATTTCATGGATCTGAACAGTACTGATGTCGGAAGTGGCAAGCAAGGCCCGCTCGATTTGAGAAATTATCAGAACCCAAATGCGTGGAAGGCCGACATGACCACAAATGGGTGCAACTGTGAAATTTCAGTCGGGGATGTTCCGACCATTTCGGGTATCGACAGCAAGGTCAGTAGCGCTATTCAAAACATGGGCCTTGGCTCCATCTTCGCCATGCCGGTGATTGACAACGCCTCCTTCGGTGGAAACAGCGCACAAGCTACCATCGTAGGTTTTGTAGTAGTTCAACTCGTCAACTTTAGCGCGCAAGGGAATAATTGGAGCGCAACCGTAATGTTTTTGGATCGACCCTCGGGAAGTGGCGGCAGCGGCGGTAGTTGCCCGCCGCCATGCACGCAAGCCAGGGCGATCGTTCAATAGAGCCCGGCGCGGTTTGCGGCCCAACGAACTCCAGCCCCGTCTCCGGTCGGGGATGGACAATCTCAAGACACAGGTGGAACCTGGAGGGCGCAGTTGTTAGGAACGTATCTCGTCAAACAACCGTTCGTCGGGCAGGTCTTCCTCAGGTTGATCCAGGACTTCTCGCACCTTGGCTGCCAATGTGTCTGCCTTTACCGGCTTTTGAAGAAAGGGGACACGTGGATCGATCATGCCATTCCGAGAAGCCAGTTTTTCGGGGTAGGCGGAGCAGAATAAGACTTTGGTTCCTGGCGAGAGCAGTCCGATGCGGTACGCCAATTCCTTACCGTTCATCTTGGGCATGACGATGTCCGTCAACAACAAGTCGATCATCATTCCCGGAATCTGCTTGAAGAGGCCAAGGGCTTCCTCGCCGTCAGCGGCCTTCACCACGATGTAGCCCAATTCCCGTAATACCGACTCCATGTACTCGCGAATGATCGGCTCGTCTTCCGCCAGCAGCACCAGTTGGTTGGAGGGGGGAACATTGGACAACTCCGGAGTTGCGGCATTCGATTCGCGCGGTGTTTGAATCTCAATTTCGGCGGTATGTGTTGGCGTGGCCATGCGGCTAGGCGAGCAGTTGTTTGACACAATCGATGAGGGCCTGCATGGGAAACGGCTTCATCAAATATTTCACGCCGGTCTTGCACAGGAAGAGATTGATCTTTGGGTCGGCGGCGAAGCCCGAGATAAAAATGAAGCGATCACTTAGATACGGGTGGATCTCGACCGCCCGTAGAAACAACTCGTCGCCCCGCAGCCTGGGCATCATCACATCACAAATGAGCGCGTCATACAGGTTGGCCTTGATCTTCGGTAACGCTTCCTCGCCATCATGCGCCACATCCACCAGAAATTGCTCGTCGGCAAGAATCCATTGGAGCGCCTCAGCCAATTGACGGTCGTCATCAACCAGCAGGATGGACTTGAATTCAATGGCGTACGAAGCGTCTTCAGCGACGTCCGGTTGGGGCCTCGATTCCATATCTTTGGAGGCAGCAGCCCACATGCCAAGCAGTTGATTTGAAGCGGGATTCGGCCCTTCGGAAGCCCACCAAAGAATACCCACCGGTCCTCCTTTCGCACGCAGGGTGGGCGAGAGGGAAGTTTAGGCACGGCACGCTTCGTGCCTACTTCTTCGCCAAGGAATTCGTATGAACGAAAAGCGCAGACATTGGATCTCAGTATGGTTTGTGGTCATCCCGACGGCTGCTTTTAGTGCGTATATGTTGAGTGTGCTCCACAAACTTGTGGCCGCCATGGTCTCCGGCCACTAGTCGCTCTTCTGGTCATTCCCGGACCACGGTGGCAATCGTATCAAATCCGAGAAGTGCGGTTCCGTGCCGTTGTGGCGAGCGAAGGCCTGCCGTCGCCGCCGGGATTCCTGCTCCTGCCGAAGATCACCGCGCCCGCTTTGTCGTTGCACAGAAATGTACGTGACGCCTCGTCACGAATTTGAAGGATGCGGTGTACAGATATGAACGGCGGACATGATAGTCGCACAGTTCGCCGAACCATTTCCAGCGACCGGTGGCTCACAACAGGCACGCCGATTAGGCGTGCGGTCACAAATGCGGGTCCTATTGCCCCCACTGTTTCTGGCACTAAAGCTGCAAGCTCTTTGCCGGAAAAGAGAAACGTGATGCTCCCGATGTCAATAACACGCGGGTCGTTTACGTCCCCAAACGGGGATCATCTTGTTGCCGCGCATTTCAGAGGGTCCTCTACCTCTCTGTTTCGGCCTTTGGCGACGCATCGCTTCCGGCGAGAGCAACACCACGACGATTTGAGGCCTGGAGACATATGATATGAAAACACTAACCCTTGCGTCCACCCTGGCCTTGGGACTTGCTTTGCTCGGCACTCCCAACAGCGCCTCCGGCACTGTCACTCCGGCGACCGGCGGGAGCGCCATTTCTGCGGGTACAGTCGGTGGTGCGTGGACCGCCCTGACAGGTCCCGTTTACACTGAACCGTCAGGAGGAAGCGTGGGGACCGGCACAATCATCCTGAATGTGCCAGCCGGTTTCATCTTCGACACGTCCTGCTGCCCGCTGCCGACCCTTATGATAAATGGCGCTGGGAAGAACATCAACAACAGTGCCGATGGCGGCCTTACCCCGCTGACCGTGACTTCCACGCAACTCACGTTCACGGTTACTTCCAAGAGCACCGTGCCGAACACACTCACCTGGCAAAACATCCGGGTGCGTCCCACCGCGACTAATCCGTTGGCGAGCGGCAATATCACGAAATCAGGGTCGAGCAGCATGCCAGGGGTCACCGATGGCGTGACCAACTTCGGGACGCTCACGGAAACTGGAGGACCGCCGACGAAGATGTTTGTGACCCTGCCGAATCAAACCTTTACGTCCGGCAGCGGCAATTCCGGCGCGGTCGCCACACAGACGGTAGCCACGGCATTCAATATTTCAAAGCTTACCGCTGTGGACGACTTCACCAACATCGCGACAAGCTATACCGGCACGCAGACGATTTCCTACAGTGGGCCCGGCGGCAGCCCGACCTATACGACCTCGGTGAGTTTTTCTGCCGGGCAATCCACGACGACCCTGGCGACAACGCTAAACACGGCGGAAACGACCACGATCACAGCCACTGACGGGGCCTTGACAGGCGTCCCCAGTTCAAGCCTGACGGTGGTCAAGAAGACGCTGACGGTCAGCGGACTGACGGCGAACAACAAGGTTTACGACGGCAACACGAGCGCGACGCTTAACACCGGCAGTGCGGTGTTGGTGGGGGTGGCGAGCGGGGACTCGGTGACGTTGAACACGGGAAGTGCGACGGGCGCGTTTGCCACCAAGACGGTCGGCTCCGGCAAGACAGTGACGGTGAGCGGCTTGACGATCAGCGGCGCGGATGCGGGCAATTACACGCTGACGCAGCCGACGACCACGGCTGACATCACGGCTGCAACAGTGACGGGCAGCATCACCGCGAACAACAAGGTGTACGATGGCACGACCACGGCGACGATTGCCACCCGCACGCTCAGCGGGGTGATCGGAGCCGATGTGGTCAGCCTGACCGGCGGCACGGCCACGTTCGCCAACAAGAACGTGGGAGCGGGCAAGACCGTGACGGCCACGGGCCTGAGCCTCAGCGGTGCCGACGCCGGCAACTACCAACTGGCCTCGACCAGCGCCAGCACCACGGCCGACATCACCGCGCGCGCGCTGACGGTCAGCGCCACGGGCGTAAACAAAGTGTATGACGGCACAACGACCGCCACGGTCACACTCTCCGACAACCGCGTAGCCGGCGACGTGTTGACCACCAGCTACACCAGCGCGGCGTTTGCCGACGCGAACGTCGGCA